>CADBSL010000068.1 GCA_902797345.1 uncultured Eubacteriales bacterium | reverse complement strand
TTTTTTATTCAGAACAGGATTTGGAGGGTTTACAATGAGCGGCACAAATATGGTAGAATTTAGATGGCACGGAAGAGGAGGACAGGGCGCCAAGACCGCCTGCATGTTCCTGGCGGAGGCGGCATTCAACTCCGGCAAGGACGTACAGGGGTTCCCGGAATACGGTCCGGAACGGATGGGCGCACCCATCACCGCCTACAACCGGATCTCCGACAGCGTTTGCAAGGTCCACTCCAATATCTACGACCCGGATTACGTGGTGGTGGTGGATGAGACTTTGCTGAAGACGGTGAATGTGACCAAGGGGCTGAAGCCCGGCGGTGCCCTCATTATCAATACCCACAAGACCGCAGCGGAAATCAAGGAGCAGCTGAAGGGCGTGTATGACGGCCGGATCTGCACCGTGGATGCGGAAAAGATCTCCGTGGAGACCCTGGGAAAGTATTTCCCCAATACGCCCATGTTGGCAGCGGCGGTGAAGGTCAGCAAAGTGATCGATGAAGAACAGTTTATCAAGGATATGGAAGAGTCCTTCCGGAACAAGTTCCCCACAAAACCCCAGCTGGTGGAGGGGAACATGAATGCATTGAAGCGGACTCTGAAGGAATTCGACGCCCAGTAAAGAGAGGAACAGACTATGTACGAAAGAAAACGACACGCGAAGGATATCAACGAAAAATCCACCTGGCAGGAACTGACCATCGGCGCAGAGATCTACGAGCCGGCCACCTCTCTGCTGGTGAATACCGGCGAATGGCGGGTGAACCGGCCGGTCTTTATCGAAGAAAAATGCAAACAGTGCATGCTGTGCTTCCTGTATTGCCCGGACAGCAGCGTCCCGGTGAAGGACAGCAAGCGGCTGGATTTTGACTATATGCACTGCAAGGGGTGTGGGATCTGCATGACAGTCTGCCCCTTTGGCGCGATCGAAATGGTGAAGGAGGGATAAGAATGTCAATCAGAGACCGGTTATCCGGAAATGCAGCAGTAGCGTATGCCATGAGACAGATCAACCCGGACGTGGTCGGGGCCTTCCCCATCACCCCCTCCACAGAGATCCCGGAATATTTTTCAAAGTATGTAGCAGACGGTAAAGTGGACACGGAGTTCATTGCCGTGGAATCCGAACACAGCGCCATGTCCACCTGCATCGGGGCTTCCGCCGCCGGTGCACGGGCTATGACCGCTACCTCTTCGGCGGGGCTGGCGTATATGTATGAGCTTCTGTATGTGGCGGCTTCCATGCGGCTGCCCATCACCATGAGCGTGGCCAACCGGGCCCTGTCAGGACCCATCAACATCAATAACGACCACTCTGACTCCATGGGCGCCCGGGATTCCGGGTGGATCCAGATGTACGCGGAGACCAATCAGGAAGCCTACGACAATCTGATCCAGGCGGTGATCATCTCCGAACGGAGCCGTTTGCCGGTGATGTGTTGTCAGGATGGCTTCATCACCAGTCACGGGGTCTCCAACATCGAACTCTTAGAGGATGAGATCGTGAAGGAATTCGTGGGAGAATTCGAGCCGGAGAATTACCTCTTAAAGCATGAAAATCCCCTGGCGGTGGGGCCTTACGGCACCTCCCCGTATTATATGGAAGTAAAGAGAGAACAGGCCCAGGCCATGAAGGACTCCATGCCCATCATCCTGGACGTGGGCCGGAAATACGGTGAACTCACCGGCCGGACCTATAAGTTCTTCGAAGAATACATGATGGACGATGCGGATGTGGCCATCGTCGTCATGGGCTCCAGTGCCGGCACCGGCAAGGAAGCGGTGGACCGGCTGAGAGCGGAAGGCCAGCGTGTGGGGCTCATCAAACTCCGGACCTTCCGTCCCTTCCCGAGACGGCCTCTGGCGGCAGCCATGTGCAAGGTGAAGGCCGTGGCCATCATGGACAAGGCGGAAAGCTTTTCCAACAGCGGCGGTCCGCTGTTCAATGAAGCGAGGAATTCCCTCTACGACCTGCCGGCAAAACCCTTCGCCATCAATTACATCTATGGTCTGGGGGGCCGGGACATCCGGGTAGAGGACTATTACGATATTTTCAAAGAGCTGTACATCGTGCTGGAAAACGACGACCCCAGTGATGTGTATCGGTACGTGGGAGTCCGGGACTCCCGGTTCGCGGACGAAGAACAGCGGATGGTCAAGGAAGTCTATCACCCAGGCGCAGCGAAGAGCTACGGCATGAACAAGGAAGAATTCGAGGTATAGCCATGGCATATGAAATGAAAAAAGAAGTGAATAAACCGGAACGGCTGGTGGGCGGACACCGCCTTTGCGCCGGCTGCGGCGCCGGGATCACCGTTCGGAACGTCCTTCGGGCATTGAAGGAAGAGGACAAGGCCGTGGTGGGGAATGCCACCAGCTGCCTGGAAGTCTCCACTTTCATGTACCCCTACACCGCTTACACGGACAGTTATATCCACACCGCCTTTGAAAACGCAGCGGCCACCATGTCCGGCGTGGAAGCGGCCTACAATGTACTAAAGAAAAAGGGCAAGGTCCAGGACAATTTCAAATTCATCGTTTTCGGCGGCGACGGGGGCACCTACGATATCGGGTTCCAGTCCCTGTCCGGGGCGTTGGAACGGGGCCACGATATGGTCTACGTTTGTTACGACAATGAAGCTTATATGAATACCGGGATCCAGCGGTCCTCCTCCACACCGAGGTTCGCGGATGCGACGACTTCCCCGGCCGGAGCGGACCTTCTGGGCAAACAGCAGAACAAAAAGGATCTGACCGCCATCGTGGCGGCCCACGGGTCTCCCTATGTGGCCCAGACCACCTTCCTGGGGAATATGAAGGACCTGCATGAGAAGTCCTATAAAGCGATCTATACCAAAGGAGCCACCTTCCTGAATGTGCTGTCCCCCTGTCCAAGAGGCTGGCGGTACAATGCGGAGGATCTGCCGGAGATCTGCAAACTGGCGGTGGAGACCTGCGTCTGGCCCATGTTCGAAGTGGAGCAGGGGGTCTGGCGGCTGACCTATGAACCGAAGAAGAAGCTGCCGGTGGAAGAGTTCCTGTCGAAGCAGGGACGCTTCGCCCACATGTTCAAGCCGGGCAATGAATGGACGATCGAAGAGACGCAGAAGTACGTGGATAAGAAGTGGGAGGAGCTGCT
>CADBSL010000067.1 GCA_902797345.1 uncultured Eubacteriales bacterium | reverse complement strand
TCGCCGGGGATGGTGCCGCCGCGGATGGCGTGGATCCCCAGGTCCGTGATCTTGCATTCATCCGTCACGCCGTGACGACCATAGAGATAGTCCTTTTTCGTTTCGCAGCTGTCGTTCACCGCGTCTGCCAGCAAAATGGCAGTGCCGCTGGGGGAATCCTTCTTCTGGTTGTGGTGTTTTTCCACGATCTCCACATTGAAGCTGTCCTCCAGAGCGGGGGTGATGGCGCGGATGGCCTTGGCCAGCAGGTTGATCCCCAGGCTCATATTGGCGGAGCGGAAGACCGGGATCTCTTTCGAGGCCTCCTCCAGTCCGGCGATGTGTTCCGGGGTCAAAGCCGTGGTGCAGACCACCACGGGGAGCTTGTTCTTCCGGCAGTAGTCTGTCAGGCCCGGGATGGCGCCGTGGTTTGAAAAATCCACCACCACGTCGGCCGGGACGTCGCAGTCCGCGATGTCTGTGAACTGTGGGAAGTCCGCGGTCTCATCGGGGAAGGCGTCCACACCGGCAACGATCTCCAGGCCCGGAGCGTCTTTTGCCATCTGGCGGATGACCTTGCCCATCCGGCCGCTGCTGCCGTGCAAAATGATCTTTGTCATGATTTCACCTATAAAATGCCGTATTCACGCATTTCTTTCTTCAATCTTTCGATAGTGGCCTCTTCCGGTTCGCACATGGGCAGCCGGTATTCCAGCTCGCACTTCCCTAAGAGGTGGACGGCGGCTTTGATGGGGATCGGGTTCACTTCGCTGAAGACCGCATCGATCAGGTGTTTTTGGGCCAGCTGGATCTCCAGAGCTCCCTTCAGGTCCCCGTCAAAGAACTTCTTCACCATCAGGTGGGTGTTCTTCGGGTCGATGTTGGCCACGGTGGAGATGACGCCGCTGCCGCCTACGGACAGCACCGGTACCACGTGGTCGTCGTTGCCGCTGTACATATCGAAATCATCATCCACGATCTTCGCCATCTCCACGATCTGGGAGATGTTCCCGCTGGCTTCTTTGATGCCCTGGATGTTCGGGTGTTTTTTCAGTTCCGCTGCCACCGCCGGGGTGATGTTCAGCCCGGTCCGGGAGGGAACGGAGTAGAGGATGATGGGGATGTTCACGTTGTCGGCGATGGTGGTGTAGTGCCGCAGCAGCCCCTTTGTCGTCGCCTTATTGTAATATGGAGTCACATTCAGGAGCCCGTCGACGCCCACCTTCTCCGCTTCCACAGAAAGTTCCAGGGCGTGGGCGGTGTTGTTGGATCCGGTCCCGGCGATCACCGGGATCCGTTTGGCAACTTTATCGGCCACAAACCGGATCGTTTCGATCTGTTCTTCCGTGGTTAAAGTCGAGGCTTCTCCGGTGGTCCCGCACACGATGATGGCGTCGGTCCCTTCGGCGATGTGCCACTCGACCAGATTTCCCATGGACTCATAGTCCACTTTTCCGTTCTTGTGGGGAGTCACGATTGCAACTCCGGAGCCTTTGAATATTGCCATGCTATTTCCTCCATTGGTTTTCACTAGAAATTATTTTTCTTCCTCGTTCAGCAGGAGCTGAGCGATCTGGACGGTGTTGGTTGCAGCGCCCTTGCGGATGTTGTCCGCTACGACCCAGATGTTCAGGGCGTTCTCGGCGCTGAAGTCTCTGCGGACTCTGCCCACATAGACATCGTTCTTTCCGGCCACGTCTCTGGCCAGAGGATATTCGTTGTTTTCCGGGTCGTCCACCAGGTGCAGTCCCGGGGCATTGGCCAGGATTTTTTTCACATCTTCCAGTTCATAGGGCTTTTCGAATTCCAGGTTGATGGACTCGCTGTGGCAGGAGAACACCGGTACCCGGACGGTGGTGGCTGTGACCTGGATGCTGTCGTCCCCTAAGATCTTCTTGGTCTCGTTGACCATCTTCATCTCTTCCTTGGTGTATCCGTTTTCGGTGAACACGTCGATGTGGGGCAGGCAGTTGCCGGCGATGGGGTGGGGATAAGCGACACAGCGGTCGTTTCCGTCCAGCCCCTGCTTCAGGTCTTCGATGCCCTTCAGACCGCTTCCGGAAACGGCTTGGAAGGTGGTGTAGACCACTCTTTTGATCTTATATCTGTCATGCAGCGGTTTCAGCGGCACCATGGCCTGGATGGTGGAGCAGTTCGGGTTGGCGATGATGCCCTTGTTCCAGGCGATGTCCTGGGGGTTGACTTCCGGGACCACCAGAGGCACTTCCGGGTCCATTCTCCAGGCGCTGCTGTTGTCCACGACGGTGACGCCGTGAGCAGCTGCAATGGGTGCGTATTTTTTGCTGGTATCTCCGCCGGCGGAGAACAGCGCGATATCGATATCCTTATCGAAGGAGTGTTCGTTCAGTTCTTCCACCACATAGTCTTTCCCCTTGAAGGTCACGACTTTTCCGGCGGATTTGGCGGATGCCATCAGGTACAGGTTGTCAAAGGGGAAGTCCACTTCTTCCAGGACCTGCAGGAAGGTGCTGCCCACCAGTCCGGTAGCACCGACGATGGCGAGATTTGGTTTCTTCATAGTATATCACTCTCCTATATGTAAATTAAACAAAGAACTATGTTTTGAATTGTTTACTCATAAACTTCATTTTACCTAATATAGTGAAAGATTTCAACAATTCTGCAAAATTATTTGACAGGAAGAGAGGTAAATCATAAAATAGATGGGTAATGATGATAGAAAAGAGGACAACAGTCATGAATGAAAAACATAGAGAGCAAAATACGGTGCTGAGATCCATGGATTCCTCCGGGACATTCCGGGTGTTTCTGGGAGACCTGACGAAGATGGTGGAGGATCTGCGGAAGATCAATGATTCCACCCCGACGGCCACAGCGGTGCTGGGACGGACGGCGGCAGCGGCGTCCCTGATGGGGATGATGCAGCAGGACGAAAGCGACCGGCTGACTCTGAGCATCAACGGCGGCGGACCAGCCGGGAAGATCACGGCGGTGGCTACCGGTTCAGGCAATGTAAAGGCCTATATGATCAATCCCACGGTGGACCTGCCTCTGAATCCGCAGGGCAAGCTGGACGTGGGGGGTGCCGTGGGCACCGACGGCAGCATCACCGTCGTCCGGGATATGGGGCTCAAGGAACCCTATGTGGGACAGTGCCCCCTGGTCTCCGGCGAGATCGCCGAGGATGTGACGAAATATTTCTCCGTGTCGGAACAGCAGTCCACAGCAGTGGCTTTGGGCGTGCTGGTGGACGTGGATTACACCGTGAAGGAAGCCGGCGGACTCATCGTCCAGGTGATGCCGGATCCGGCGGAGGACGTGCTTCGGGAACTGGAGGCGAAGATCAGCAAGCTGAAGTCTCTGACGGCGCTGATGGAAGAGAGCGAGGACATTTATGAGGTCCACAAGAAGATCTTCAACGGGATCCCCATGAAGATCGAGACCACCACCCACCCGGAATTGAAATGCGACTGCTCCCGGGAACGGATGGAGCGGGCCCTGATCAGCATCGGAAAGAAAGACCTGCAGGAGATCATCGACGAAGACGGGGAAGCGGAACTGGTCTGCCATTTCTGCCGGAGCCATTACCGGTTCAATAAGGAAGAACTGCAGAAGCTGCTGGCGCAGATCTGAATCCGGAGCAAATTATCATAAAAAATTCATAAATCAAGGCGGAAAAGAGCGGATATTGTTCGCTCTTTTTTTCGTTTTGTGGTATAATATTATGGCGAAATTTTTTGACAAGACGGGAGGAAGAGAAATTGAATACATTTCAAGCCATTGTTTTAGGGTTGATCCAGGGGTTGACGGAGTTTCTGCCGGTGAGCAGCTCCGGCCATCTGGCGATCTTTGAGAATATTTTGAACGTGGACGAAAACAACGTCCTGTTTTTTGCAGCGATGCTCCACATGGGAACGCTGGCATCGGTGTTCGTGATGTACTGGAAAGACATCGTGGAGCTGGTGAAGGAGTTTTTCGCAACTCTGAAGGACCTGGGACAGACCAAGAGTCTTCAGATCAACAAGAACCCCACCCGGCGGCTGGGCGTGATGATCATCATCTCCGCCATCCCCACGGGACTGATCGGGTTCCTGTTCTCGGATCTGTTTGAATCCCTGTTTACGAAGATGATCTTCGTGGGCATCGGACTTTTGATCACCGGGACCTGTCTGTTCATCGTGGAACGGATCGGCAAGGGGAAAAAGACGGTCTACGGAATGCGGTTCCGGGATGCTTTCTTTATCGGACTGTGCCAGTCCGTAGCCATCGCACCGGGGATCTCCCGGTCCGGGTCGACACTGGTGGGCGGTCTTCTGTGCAAGATCAACCGGCCGCTGGCGGTGAAATTCGCGTTTCTGATGTCTATCCCGCCGATCGCAGCTTCCGGCATTTTGGAACTGAAGAATGCGATGAGCCAGGGGATGGCAGGCGTGTCCATGATCGCACTGATCCTGGGCGTGGCGATCTCCTTTGTATCCGGCGTCATCGCCATCAAATGGATGATCAATATCGTGACGAAGAAATCCCTCGTCATTTTCTCGTTTTATACATGGGCTGTCGGTGTGCTGGTGATCGTGCTGGCCACCATGGGCATCCTGTAGGATAAGGAGGCATTTATGCCGCAGCAGAAGAAAACCACAAAGAAGGGTTCCGAACCCAAACGCCGGGGCAGACCCCCGGGGTCGAAAAACAAGAATACAACGAAGAAATCCGGCAGCAAGAACACGAAGATGAGTGCGGAAGCCCGGGCGAGACTGGACACGGTCATGCGCCGGGAAGAAAAGAAGAACCGGGCGATCTTAGCAGCGGTCCTCATCGCGGTCAGCTTGTTCCTGATCCTCACCATGTACACCGGTCTCACCGGCATCGTCGGCCAGGGGATCAGCGGACTGGTCCTGGGGCTTTTCGGGTACCCGGGATATCTCCTTCCTTTCTATGTTCTGATCCTCAGTTTCCTGTTGATCCTGAACAATCCCGGAAGAGGGAGCCTGGCAAAAAAAGTGGTTTTGCTGACGCTGTTCTTCATTTTGATGACCACGTTTTATGCGGTGGGGCACCTGGATGACCTTTCCCGGATCGCCTTTGACGGCAGCTGGCTGAGAAATGTGTTCGAGGACGGCGCACAGGGTGAAGGGGGCGGCCTGATCGGCATGTCCATCGCCTACTTCCTGTCCCGGCTGATCGGGAAGGCCGGCGCGTACATCGTGACGGTGCTGTTCATGATCATCACCCTGATCCTGGCGGTGAACAAGCCTTTGGGATGGTTTGCGGATAAGATGGGCGAACGGAAGGAAGCCCGGACAGAAAAACATAACGAGCGGATGGCTCAGGAGATCGGGCACGATGAAAACGGACAGTATTACATCGACCCGAAGGATTTTGAAGAGGCTGTGGCGGAATACCGCGAACAGTCCCAGGAGCAAACGGAAATGAAAGAAAAGAAAAGAAAATTACCCTTCAGCAAGGAAAAGATCCTGGGGTATCTCAAACAGGATGAAAAGGAACTGTTCTCGGAACAGGATGATATCACCCGTTTAGATCCGAAGGACCTGCCGGATAAAGAAGAGCATGAGAAAAAGAAGGCGGAGGCGGAAGCTCTGGCGAAAGCCCGGGCGGAGGCAGCCATGAAGAGAGAACGGACCGGCCGGACCTCCTATGGTCTGGACGGCGCCGACGAAGCCTACCGGGTGCCTTCCGTGGAAGAGCGGGAAGCCCGCCGCCGCTGGCGGAAAGCGGAAGCCCGCCGGGCGGATGATTTCTCAGCTCCGGATCCGGAAAACGAAGAAGTCGAAGATTTCTCCGTGGCAGCGATCCTGGGGATGTTCGACAAGCCGCCAGCTCTGGATGTGATCCCGGAAAAGAGCGGCGACGGCGACCACTTCGATTCCGCGCTGGTCTACCGGGCCGGCGATGCGCCGAAACCGGAAGAACTCCGGGTTGAGCCCGAACCGGAACCGGATATCGAAGAAATGTCCACGGAGGAATTCATTCGCGAGATGGATGAGACCGTGGGGGAAGACGGTCAGGTAAAAATGACCGGGCTGCCGGAAGACCTTGGGCACCTGGGCACGGAGAAAACACCGGTGGGACCGGAAGAAGGACCCCGGGAAGAGACTCCTGCCCCGAAGAAACAGCTGCGCCGGAAGGTCATGGACAACAATGAGCTGTCCGACGGCGTGGAAAAGATGAAAGAAGAAGTGGCGGCGGTCGGAGAGACCAAGCCGGTCCAGGAATACCGGTTCCCGCCCATCGAACTCCTGAAAAACCCGGCGCCTGTCCGCAGCGACAGCGAGAGCCGTGTAGCCCTCAGACAGGGTGAAGTGCTGGAGCAGACCCTCCAGAGTTTCGGCGTCAATGCCAAGGTGGTGAAGGTGGATATGGGTCCCTCCGTGACCCGGTTTGAAGTCCAGCCCGCCACCGGTGTGAAAGTCTCCAAGATCGTGGGACTGGAAAACGATATCGCTCTGAACCTGCGGGCGAAGAGCATCCGAATGGAAGCACCGATCCCCGGCAAGGCTGCCGTTGGGATCGAGATCGAAAACGATAAGAAAAAGCCGGTTCTCCTGCGGGAGATCATCGACTCCTCCGAATTCAAAAAGAGCAAGTCGAAGATCACCTTTGCAGTGGGAAGAGACATTTCCGGCAACCCCATCGTGGCGGACCTGAAGGCGATGCCGCACCTGCTCATCGCCGGGACCACCGGTTCCGGGAAGAGCGTCTGCATCAACAACATCATCCTCAGCCTGCTGTATGAGGC
>CADBSL010000066.1 GCA_902797345.1 uncultured Eubacteriales bacterium | reverse complement strand
GTCAGCGCCACGTTCTTGTCTTTTTCATCCACTTCGTAGTCCGTGTCCCGGCGGAGTTTCTTAACGAAATCCCGGGCCTGCTGGTACATTTCAGTGGAATTGTCTCCCTCGCCGGAAATGATCAGCGGTGTACGTGCTTCGTCGATGAGGACGGAGTCCACTTCGTCCACGATGGCGAAGTGAGCGCCCCGCTGGAGCCGGCGTTCCTTGGAAACGGCCATATTGTCTCTCAGATAGTCAAAACCAAATTCATTGTTGGTCCCGTAGGTGATATCGCAGTTGTAGGCATCCTGCCGCTGCTGGGAGGTCAGGCCGTTGACGATGCAGCCCACGCTCATCCCCAGGTACTTGTAGATCTTGCCCATCCACTCCATATCACGCTTGGCCAGGTAGTCATTGACGGTGACCACATGGACGCCTTTGCCCTCCAGGGCATTCAGGTATACCGGCAGGGTCGCCACCAGGGTCTTCCCTTCACCGGTCTTCATCTCAGCGATCTTGCCCTGGTGCAGGACGATGCCGCCGATGAGCTGAACGTGGAAATGCCGCATGCCCAGCGTCCGAACGGAGGCTTCCCGGCACACCGCAAAGGCCTCCGGCAGCAGATCATCCAGCGTCTCACCCTCGGCCAGCCGCTGCTTGAATTCATCGGTCTTGGCCCGCAGCTCTTCGTGAGACAGGGCGTGGATCTCCGGTTCCAGTTCCTCGATCTGATTTGCGATCTTATCCAGTTTTTTGACTTCTTTTTCGTTTAAATCTCCGAATATCTTTTCCAGTAATCCCATTTTTCTCTCCATTTAGCAGAAGGGCAGTCCGAACCGGCTGCCCTTTCGTTTATAATATCTTCGCCAGATCCGCACCGCAGGTGTGGAAGGCATACAGGTTGACCAGAACGATGGCGATGACCAGGAATCCGATCTTCAGCCATTTTCCGCTGTTGTCCTTCCGGACCCGGCCTTTTTCGTCGTATTCCACCCGGCGTTTTCTCGGGGCTTCTTCCTCTTTGAACTGGACCATGGCGTCATGGTCTTCCAGCCCTTCCAGGCTGTCGTTCTCGATCTCAATATCATGGTAAACGTTTTTCATTTTTATACCTCTTTGTTGGTCCTGGCCAACAGTTTTTTCTCCACAAAGGCTTCGTAAATGGCTTTGATGCCCTTTTCAAAATCCGCTTCCTCCACGCCGATGATGATGCTCAGCTCACTGGAGCCCTGGTCGATCATCCGAACGTTGACGCCGGCCTGATACAGGGCGTTGAACAGGGTGGCGGAAACGCCGATCCGCCGGTGCATCCCATGGCCCACCGTTGCGATCAGCGCCAGATCCTGGCTCACTTCCAGGTGGTCCGGAGTCAGCCGCCGCTGGACGTCTTCAATAAGGTCTCCCAGGATCCCTTCCACATTTTTATTGGAAATGACGATGGAAGCCGTATCGATGCCGGAGGGCAGGTGCTCGAAGGGGATGTTGTAATTTTCCAGGATGCTCAGGAGTCTCTTGATGTAGCCCACTTCGTTGTTCATCCCGTCTTTGTAGATGCCGATAACGGTATATCCCTTCCGGCCGGAAATGCCGGTGATGACCTCGTCCGTATCCCCTTCCGGTACTTCCGAAAGGATGATGGTGCCGGGATTATCCGGCTCGTTGGTGTTGCGGATGTTGATGGGGATGTCCGCTTCCTTCACCGGAAAGACCGCTTCGTCGTGAAGAACGGAAGCGCCCATGTAGGACAGTTCCCTCAGCTCCCGGTAAGTGACCGTGGCGATGGGTTTGGCGTTCTCGATGATCCGGGGATCTGCCATCAGGAATCCCGATACGTCGGTCCAGTTCTCATACACGGAAGCCCCTACGGCCTTCGCCACCAGAGCGCCGGTGATATCGGATCCGCCCCGGGAGAAGGTTTTGATGCTGCCGTCCAGCTTCGCCCCGTAAAAACCCGGGATCACGGCGTATTCGTGCTTCGGGAGTTCCGCCGCCAGAAGGGCATTGGTCTCCTCTGCCATGAACTTGCCGCTGGTGTCGAATTTGATGTAGTCCTTCGGGTCGATAAAGTCGAATCCGAAGTAGTTGGCGCACAGGATCGCACTGAGGTATTCCCCCCGGCTGGCGATGTAATCGTCGCTGGCGCCGTTCTGCAGATTTTCCCGGATCTCCAGGAAGTAGGGATCGATGTCCAGATCCAGCCCCAGGTTCATGATCATGATCTTGAACCGGTCCCAGATCACCTGGAAGACCTGGTGGAAGGGCACGTTGTGTTCCACGTGGGTCTTGCACAGGTACAGAAGATCCGTTAATTTACTGTCTTCTTCGAAGCGCTTCCCCGGAGCCGATACGACGATATACCGGCGGGAAGGGTCTGCGTCGATGATCTCTTTCACTTTTCTCATTTGGATGGCATCCGCCACAGAGGAGCCTCCAAACTTTGCTACTTTTATATCCATGAGTATCACTCCCTCAAACTATTATTATATATGGGAAAGGGCTTACTGACAAGGGTTTACAGGAGCTTTTCCGCTGCCTTCCGCAGGGTCTCCGCCTTGTCGGTCTTTTCCCAGGATACTCCCAGATCTTCCCGGCCCATGTGCCCGTAAGCGGCCACCTGCCGGTAGATGGGTTTTCTCAGGTCCAGGGCTTCGATGATGCCCTTGGGAGTGAATACAAAGTTCTCTGCCACCAGTTCTGCCAGCTTTTCATCGGCGATCTTGCCGGTGCCGAAGGTCTCCACTAAAATGGATACCGGTTCCGCCACGCCGATGGCATACGCCAGCTGGATCTCGCATTTGTCCGCCAGACCCGCCGCCACGATGTTCTTCGCCGCATACCGGGCCGCATAGGCAGCACTTCTGTCCACCTTTGTTGGGTCTTTCCCGGAGAAAGCGCCGCCGCCGTGACGGGCATACCCGCCGTAGGTGTCTACGATGATCTTCCGTCCGGTCAGACCGGAATCCCCTACCGGACCGCCGATAACGAACCGGCCGGTGGGGTTGATGATGTATTTAGTCTCGTCATCCAGCAGTTCCGCCGGGATGATGGGTTTGATGACGCGCTCGATGAGATCGTTCCGGATCTGTTCCTGAGTCGCTTCCGGGTCATGCTGCGTGGAGATCAATACGGTGTCCACTCTCTTGGGAGCGCCCTCCTCGTATTCGATGGTTACCTGGGTCTTCCCGTCCGGGCGCAGATAAGCCAGCTCTCCGGTCTTCCGGACTTCTGCCAGTTTCCGGGCCAGTTTGTGGGCCAGAGAGATCGGCATGGGCATCAGTTCCTTCGTTTCATTGCAGGCATATCCGAACATGATCCCCTGGTCGCCGGCACCGTCCCGGTCCACGCCCATGGCGATGTCCCCGGACTGCTCGTCGATGGTGGTGATCACGGCACAGTTGTCCGCGTCGAATCCGTATTCTCCTCTGTCATACCCGATGTCCCGGATCACGTTCCGGATCAGCTTCGGGATATCCACGTAGCAATTGGTGGTGATCTCGCCCATCACGGCCACCATGCCGGTGGTCACTGTGGTCTCCGCCGCCACACGCCCCATGGGATCCTGTTCCAGGATCGCGTCCAGGATCGCATCGGAGATCTGGTCGCATATTTTATCCGGATGCCCTTCTGTAACGGACTCGGATGTGAATAATCTTCTCATATTTGTACCTCCCTTTAATATAGGAAGCCTCTTCTTCCGAAGAGGCCCTGATTGCACTTTTCGCCTCATCTTTCAGAATCGCTTCTGCAGGAATTAGCACCTTGGACACCGTCCGGTTGCCGGGCTTCACAGGGCCTGTCCCTCTGCCACTCTTGATAAGGTATCTAATAGTAGAATTTTATATGGTTACGGGGAAAATGTCAACATGGTTCCCACACTTTTTCCACAATTATTCCCCGAAATAACGCGGAAATGTCACATTTTAGCAGGCTTTCCCCTATTTTCGCTGGGAAACCACCAGTCCCAGCAGGGTCAGCACCGTGCCCAGGATCAACAGCGGCGTGATGGGTTCGTGCAGGATCACAAAGGCCATAGCCACCGTGATCACCGGCGTCAGGTAAATGTATACGCTGGTCTTCACCGCTCCCAGGATCTTTACAGAGTAATTCCAGGTCACGAAACACATGGCGGAAGCACCCAGCCCCAGGAACAGCAGGTTCCCCACATTCACCGGATCCAGGAACCGTTCCGGTCCCAGGCGGAAATCAAAGAGGATCAACGCCGGGATCATGAAGATCAGCCCGTAAAGAAAGACTCTTCTGGTCACCAGCAGGGTCGGATACCCGAATCCGGTGATTTTCTTCATCAGGATCGAGTAAAAGCCCCAGGTCAAAGCCGCGATCAGCGCCAGCAGATCCCCCTTGGGGTCCAGTTCCAGAGACGCGCCGTTGAAGCTGATCAGGAAGACCCCTGCGATGGCCAGCACAAAGCCGATGAAAAACCCGATGCCTTTCTTTTCATCCTTCAGAAAGAGGAAGGCCAGGATGGCCGTAAAGAACGGCGCCGTGGTGGTGATGACTCCCACGTTGGAAGCGCTGGTATAGGTCAAAGCGATATTTTCAAACAGATAATACAGGGTGATCCCGAAGATCCCCGCTCCCGCAAACATCAGCTCCTGCTTCGCCGTGGTCCCCTTCAGTCTTCGGGGATTGACGATGAACAAGGCGATCAGTCCCATGGTAAAGCGGAAAAACAGGATCTCCACCGGCTGGAAATCCTGCAGGAGCACCTTCGTGGAAATGAAGGTCGTCCCCCAGAACAAAATCGTCACAAAGGCCGCCAGGTGACCTTTTGTCTGTGTATTTCCCATCACTCTCTTCCTTCCCGGGCCCGCCGGAGGCGGACGCCTTAATCATTATAGAAGCCGAAAGCCCCGGTGTCAATGATGAGATGGGAGACCGGGCAGATCCACACAAAGCCATCCGGGAGTTTTCCCGGTTGAAATCGGCTCGCCCGATGTTGTATAGTAGAACCAGCGAAAGGAAAACTGTCATGAAAGAGATCTTAGGCTGCATCAAGCGGTCCCAGCAGGAATTCCATATGATCCAAGACGGCGACGTGGTGGCCGTCGGTCTTTCCGGCGGGAAGGACTCCGTCACACTGCTCTATGCCCTCTCCCTGTACCGGCGCTTTGCCCCGGTATCTTTTGATCTGAAAGCGATCACCGTGGACATGGGATTTGAAGGATTCGATCTGAAGGCCCTGGCTGCATTCTGCCGGGACATCGATGTCGAGTTCATCCCGGAACGGACCCGGCTGGGAGAAGTCATTTTTGAGGAGCGGAAAGAGTCCAATCCCTGCAGCCTGTGCTCCCGGATGCGCCGGGGGATCCTGCACCGGGTCTGCCGGGACGCAGGCGCTACCAAGCTGGCCCTGGGGCACCACGGGGACGACCTGCTGGAGACCTTTTTCATGAGCATGCTCTACGAGAGCCGGGTGAACGCCTTCAAGGCGGTGACCGCTTTCGACCGCACGGATCTGATCCAGATCCGGCCCATGATCTACGCGGAAGAATCCCAGGTACGGGAAGCCGCCCGCAGGCACAGCCTCCCCGTCGTGACGAACCCCTGCCCCGCCGACAAGGAAACGAAGCGCCGGGAGACCCGGGAGGCTCTGGAAGGATTTCTTCGGCAGACCGGACAGCCCCGGTCTCATTTGATCCGCGCCCTTTGCCGGTCAGAAATCGTCCTGTAACGTTTATGTAAACAAACTGAAACACTTTTCCACAGCATTTTTTCAACACCGGGAACCATTGATTTTACTGAGTTTCCGGCCTTTTTTTGACTTTCCCCCGGTTTTTCAACATTCGTCTATTTTTTGTGTGGAAAACTCAAAAGCGCCCAAACTCCTTGAAAATTCGAACTTTTTCAAACATCCTGTAAGAATTATTCCACACCCTTTCCACCGTTTTTGGAAAACCACATCAAAAAAACCCGAAACCATTGTAAATACAAGGGTTCTCGGGTCTTTCAATTGTGGAAAACCGGATTACTGTTACGGCTTTGTTACAGGGTTTCCTCCCCCTGTTCCGGGGCCTCCCTGGGATTTTCCCCTGTCAGCCCACAGATCTTCCACCTCTCAGCATGGTTTTCCATAGTTATTCCTGCTTCATCCACAAAACACCAACTATTATTTCACCGGTGTTCCACTGCTCTTACACCGGGTTTTACACGGAATGGAGGGCGATCTTCACGAAATTGCGCATGACCTCGTCATCGGTAAAGAGAGCCTGGGCCAGGGTGTCGCTGCCGCCTCCTTTGCCGCCGAATCCCACGGCAAATTCCTTCACCACCTGTCCGCACTTCAGGCTGCTCTTCCCCGAATGGATCAGCAGCACCGTTTTGCAGGAAGTGGAGGACAGGATCACCGGCAGATCCGTCATTTCCGTCAGCTTCTTCCCCAGGAATCTGAGCTCGTCCAGGTTCCGGTCCTCGAATTCGTGGACCACCGCACCTTCCGCCCCGGCGATCAGCTCTTCCGCCTCCAGCACAGCGAACCGCTGCTTCAGCGTATAGAGTTCGCTGCGAAGGGCACCAACCTTCTTTTCCTGGATCTTCATATTCTCCAGGAGAGTCTCATCCTCCGATGAATACTTTTTATTCAACGCCGTAACGATCTCTGCCTTCAATTGATAGTCCTTCAGCGCCCGCATCCCGCACTTAAAGTAGACCCGGGTCATTCCTTTATAATGCTCCGCTTTGATGATCTTGATGAGACCGACCTGAGAGGTATCCGACGGGTGGGGGCAACAGCAGGCCACACAGTCCACCCCGTCGATGATCACCACGGAAATATCCTCGTCCACCTTCAGCGCTTTCCGAAGCGGATATTTCTCCGCATCTTCCCGGGTCTCCAGCATTTCCACCCGCACCGGGATCCCCTGAAAGACCACCTGATTGGCCTTCCACTCCAGCTCCCGGACCATTTCCTCCGTCATGTTTTTGATGGCGGCGTCCAGAGTGGAGATCTCGCTGCCCAGGTGGAATCCCTTGTTCTCGATCCCGTGCTCGGTGAACAGGATCCCGGAGAGGATGTGCTCCCCACAGTGATTCTGCATATGGTCCAGCCGGACCATCCAATCCAGTTCCAGTTCCACCTCGTCCCCCGGCTTTACGCCTTTCAGGGGTTCCGCCAGCTCGTGGAGGATCTCCCCGTCCCTGTCGATGCAATGGACCATGGGCACGCCCTGGATGGTCCCGATGTCGCTGGCCTGGCCCCCGGCCTCCGGCGCGAAGATCGTCCGGTCCAGGGTCACGATATTTCCTTCTGCAGCGGTCACCACCGCCGTGCATTGTTTCAAATACTGCTGTGTCTGGTAAAGTTTATTCGTCATTTTGTTTCTCCTGTTTGATTCTCTTTGACGAAAATTATACCATAAGTCTGTCGGCTTGAGAAATATCTGTTATAATATCATTACGATGAAATGTTTTGATTCGAAAGGCATATAAAAATGAGTACGGTTTTATTGGCTAATTATTCGATACAGATCTCCGGCATGGTCCTCTGTCTGCTGAGCATCCTGGTGCTCGTGATGGAACGCCGGATCGACAAGAGACATTCCAGGTTCTTTATCGCGTACCTTTCCATCCTCTTTGCCCTGATCCTCTTCAGAATGTTATACCACCTGGGCCAGGGGAAACCCGGTGCCGGCTGGCACCTGTATACCTGGGGGGCACTGTACCTGTTCCTGGTTTTAGCCTCCCTGCAGGCCTATTCCCTGTCCATGTTCTTTCTGGATGTGGTGGACTGGGAGAAGCGACTTCGGCCTTTCCAGATCCTCTTTACGGCAATAACAGGCTTTCAGCTGGTGGTGCTGACCCTTTCCCTTTGGAATGGACTGGTGTTCTCCGTGGACGGCTCCAACATTGTCCATCGGGGCCCCTGGAATGCCCCGGTGACCTCCCTGAGCAGCCTTCTGGTGATCCTGGATCTGATGATCCTCCTTTGCTGCCGCAAGCGAGTTTCCCCGCATCTTTTCCGGGACCTGTTTCTTTACTTCTCGATGCCGATCATCGGGATGGTGCTGCAGATCCTGTTCCCAAAGATCCACATCCTGCTGGGGTCTCTGGTCCTGGCCACCGTCATCATCTTCATTTCCTTCGTGAAAAGGGAGACGATGGAGTACTACGAACAGGAACAGGAGTACGAGCGAACGAAGACCGCTCTGATGCTGAGCCAGATCCAACCTCATTTCCTTTATAATTCTCTGGGCGTTATCCAGGAACTCTGCCACAGCGACCCGAAGAAGGCGGAGGAAGCCACCATGATCTTCTCCCAATTCCTGCGGAGGAACATGGACTCCCTGACCATGGACCGGCCCATCCCCTTCGAAGAGGAACTGGAACACACGAAGAATTACCTGGAGCTGGAGAAAATGCGTTTCGGCGATCAGCTCCGGATAGAATACGACATCCACACCACAAATTTCCTGATCCCAACGCTGACGCTTCAGCCTTTGGTGGAGAATGCGGTCCGCCACGGGATCCGTCAAAAGGAAGACGGAGGAACCGTGGTGATCTCAACGCGGGACTTTCCGGACCGGACGGAAGTCCGGGTGCAGGACGATGGACCGGGGGTCCCTCCGGAATCCTTCCTGACCCTGACTGAGACCAGTCGGATCGGGATCAAAAATGTTTCCGAACGACTGAATAAACTCAGCAACGGATCATTGACACTGGATTTCAGACCCGGCACCGGCGTCTTTTGTGTGATCACACTTCCAAAAAAGGAGGTTCACTGAAATGCTGATCATTGCGGTAGACGATGAAAAACTGCTGCTGGATACCCTGCAGCGAAAAATACAGGAGGCCGCCCCGGAAGCCCGGGTGAAGGGCTACTCACGGGCTTCCGATGTACTCCGGGAAGTCCAGGAGGAAGGGATGAGGCCGGATGCGGCTTTTCTGGATATCGAAATGCCCGGGATCCGGGGGCTGGAGTTGGCGAAGCGGATCCGGGAATCCTCTCCGGACACCCAGATCATCTTCGTGACCGGTTACTCGGAATATGCCGTGGAGGCTTTCCGTCTCCACGCCCGGGGGTACGTGCTCAAGCCTGTGACCACCGAACGGATCCGGGAGGAGCTGGATCAACTGGGCCGCCCCTCCGGGCACCCGGAAGATCCCACCCGCCTGAAAGTCCGGTGCTTCGGCTATTTTGAGGTTTTCTGGAAGGGAGAACCCCTCCGCTTTGCCCGGCGTCACACCCGGGAGCTGCTGGCTTTCCTGGTGGACCGAAAGGGTGCCGTATGCACCGCCGGAGATATCATCGCCGCCCTCTGGGAGGGAGAAGGCGACCCTCGGCGAAGAGGGTCCTATCTTCGGTCTTTGACCTTAGACCTGAAACAGGCCCTGAAAGAGGCCGGGATGGAAAAAGTCCTGATCCGCCAATATAACCAGTGGGCCATCCGTCCGGAGCTCCTGGACTGTGACTATTACCGCTTCCTGGAAGGCGACATCGATGCCGTGAATGCCTACCGGGGAGAATACATGCTCCAGTACAGCTGGGCGGAAATGACAGCAGCCCAGTTGTCCTTTCAGTCTGAATTCTCGAAATAAAAAAACAGGTATTGTCTTCACTGGCAATACCTGTTTTTGTCACGCTTTTGTGCGCTCGATTTTCTATAATCACGTTAGAGGGGTTTGAGGGGAACTTTCATAATGGTACAACCGGAATCCCTATCCGCATCCGGCGAGAGCCGAAGACTCTGCCGGATGACGGAGCATTCCGGGAGGTTTTCAATGAAACCTCACGAATCCAACTCCATCGATATATACGAAATGACGACTGCCCGGCGGCAAATAATCCAGAATCGCCGGGCCTTTTTTGGTGAAAAACTCTTCCACCAGAAACTCCAGCGGCCCTCGCTCCGGGTTTTCTTCCGAACCCTTCCGGTTCTCCATCGTTTTCGGAAAATGGATCCGGTCCTGCGTGCCGTCTCCTTTTTTATCCATGCTGATCCTGCCATCCTTTCCCTGCGGTCTGTCCTTTGTCCCTCTCGTCAGTATCAGTACTATATATCAGCGCCGGATTCATTGTCAATAGTCCTTGCACTTTTTCCCGGTTTTTCGACATATTCGGTCGATTCCCGGACCTTTTCCATCACTCGGGCCGACAGATGACGGCCTGCCTCCGGCCAGTCCCGGATACTGGGAAGCACCTCTTTCCAATCGATCCCTTCGAAGGGGATCCGGCTGTATTCCAACATATCAAAAAATTCCGTAGCCGGAGTGATCTGACTTTTGCAGTAGCCGGGGATCTCCTCCGGGGCGCTGCGAAACCGGGTCCGGTATCCGATCACCTCTTCATCGTACCGGGGGATCTTCTCCAGCTCCTCTCCCGTCAACGCTCCATAGCTCTGATAAATGCACCGGGCCGTCAAGTCCACCACGATGGGCATCTCCGAGCACTCCTCCAGCCACTTCAGGTCATCTTCCGTATTCCGGAACACCTCCGGCTCCACTTTGTAATAGATGGTCTGACAGCCGAAGCATTTCTCCCGGAATTCCTCCGCCGTCCGGCAGCCCTTATACAGAGCTGCAATGGCCACCGCCTCATAAAGCAGGGATTTCTCATCCCAGTTCCGATAATAGCCGATATCCACGATCCTGCCCTGGATGTAAACTGCGATCGTTGGTCTGAATGACATAAGCATCACCTCCTGTTTCTTCTGTACCTGTGTCGGGAAGGTCCTTCTATTCACTTGTCAGGGTGCGCCCCGGGCAAAGAAAAAGCCGGTGGATCAAAAAACCAAAAATGGATAGACTCCGCCCAGGGGTATTCCTGGTTTCATCTATCCATTATGTTTGAATGTTGATCCACCGGCCTATCGGCCAGGCGGTTTGTTCTGCGAGGTTATATTAACTCAGCTCAGCGTCATTGTCAAGGGGGCTCCGGAAAACTTTACCACAGTCCGTCCCAATCAAACTCCATCAATCCCCCTGTCAGACAGTTGATCAGCGGTCCGTAGGAAGGGATCACATTGACCTTCCACTCTCCGTTCACCAAAGTCAGCTCCATCACCGCTGAACCGGTGTAATCCTTCGGCGCGGCAGACAGATTCTGATAAAAATCCCGGTATAGACCTGCCAGCAGATCATCCTCCGAAGAGGAGCTGAAAATCTCTCCGGTGATCATATGGGTCAGGAAATCGTTCACCGCATCTGCCAGTGCTTTGCTGATATTCACGGTGGTGACGGTCACTTTCACCGTGGCCGTGGTGCCGGTGATCTTCTCTTCCGACAGGCGATAGTCGAACTGCTGCATTTTCTGCGTCAAAAGGGTGGAGAGTTCCGCCGGGAAGTCTTCATCATCCGCTGTCCCAGCCAGATCCATTTCCTCCGGATCGCCCCGGTAGAGCTTGCCGATGCTGCTGATGTCCCGGTTTTTCACCGCTTTCAGGAAGGCATCTGCCGCCTCCGTGGGGGTATTTTTTGCCGGCACCGCGGCCGCCGGCGTCTCTGCCTCTTCTTTCGCTGCGGGATCGGGCTCCTCCTGCTCCGGCATTTGCCGTTCCGCCGTCCCTGCATCAGGGTCTTCCGCCGCCTCCCGGGTCACCGTGCCGGTGTCCGTGCCGCCCTTGTCCTTCGTGGACTCATAGAGATTCCCCAGCACTCCCGCAAAAAAGATCATATACACCAATAAAAATATCGCCATGCCGCCTACCGCCACGCCGATCAGCGTTCTGGTCAGGAACTTCTTTCCTCTGTCCTTCACTTCCGAAGGTTCGCCCACGACCCCGCGGTTCACGGCCGCTCCGCAATGCTTACAATATTTTTCGCCCGGATTCAGATCCGCTCCGCAAAACCTGCACTTCATGCTACTCTCCCATCGCTTTCCGGTACAGCTCCACCACATCACTGATCAGGGCGTCCTGAGAGTAATGTTCCTCCGCGATCCGGGCGATCTCCGCCCGGTCGAAGGCTTTTTCTCCCCGCAGGATCGCCAGGATATCCGCCGCCAGGGTCTCATAGTCCTCCGGCTCGATCAGACACCCGGTCTCCTCCCGGACCAGTTCCGGCAGTCCCCCGACCCGGGCCGCCACCACCGGCGCTCCGCAGACCATGGCCTCCGCCGCCACCAGCCCGAAGGCTTCCGAGCGGGAAGGAACCGTGGACACATCGCAGATGTTATAGATCTCCCGAAGCTCCGAGTGGGTCCGGTTCCCCAGGAAATACACGTTCCTGAGCCCGGAATCCCGGGCAAAAGCCTCCAGCTCCTGCCGGAGTTCTCCATCCCCCGCCAGGATCGTAGCCGTCTCCTCGTCCTCATAGACCTTCGCCGCCTTCAAAAGCAGGTCGATGCCCTTGATATAGGTGCATTTTCCGGCAAAGCAGACCGCCTTTTTGAAGTCCCCCGGCACCCCGTACTTCTCCAGCACGGTCCTTCGATCCAGCCCCGGATCCCGGTAAAAGACTGTGGTATCGACGCCGTTTTTCATCAATATCACTTTTTCCTTGTCCTCCGGGAACAGGCTCTCCGTCAGGACTTTATTCTGCTCGGAAATGGCGATGATCCAGCCGGCATAATCGCTGGCAGTCTTGCTGTAGCGCCGGCCCCAGTGGCCGTCCCGCTCCATCTCTTCCCGGATCCCCAACAGATCCGTCCCGTGACAGGTCACCACCAGAGGGATCCCTTTTCTCCGGGCTTCCTCTGCGGCGATCCCTGCCAGGACCCACAGGTGCTGGGCGTGGAGGACCTCCGGATTGAATTCCGCTATAGCCTCCCGGATCTTCTGCCGGAAAGCCTCTTCATAAGCCTCTTTCTCTTTTTCCGTCATGCTGCTGAAGGCATGGGCGCTCCGGGGATGGGTGGTGAAACAGGGGAAGTTAAAATCCAGCTGCCCCCGGATCTCATCTTTATCCTTGAAGAACACCGGATAAAGCCGGATCCCGTCAAAGGAATCATACACGGCCCGGTTTTCCGGGAACACCACCGCCACTTCGTGTCCCTGCCGTTTCAGAGCATTCGCCAGATTGGCTGTATATACACCGCTCCCGGATCCCGACAGCGGAAAATGATTGACGATCAGGATTCTCATAATTCTTCTCCTTCCGGCTTATTTCGGTCGTTTCGATACAGATCTCTCCCTATATTTTATTGAATCTTTTGCCCGAATGCAACTGTCTGCCGGAAAAGTCCTCCCTATTCTTTCCACCCGGCAAGAGTAAACCATCCGTAGATTGCACAGATCCCCCGATTATGATATATTCGGGCTGGGAGGTGAGATAAATGCAAAATAAATCCTTTGGTTCATATATCCGCGCTCTGCGAACACAAAATGAACTGACCCAGGCTGGCCTGGCAAAGAAGCTGCATGTCACCGACAAAGCTGTTTCCAAGTGGGAACGGGACCTGTCCTATCCGGACATCAGCCTCTTTCCGAAACTGGCCGACGTCCTGGGCGTCACGGTAGGGGATCTTCTGAAGGAATGTACGGCGGAGGATCAGCCTTCCCGCCTCATGCAGATCTTCGAAATGTCCCATGACATCCGGACGCCTCTTCACATCATTCTGGGCTGTGCGGACATGGCCCGGATCTACCGGGATGACCCGGAGCTGCTGGACCGCTATCTGGCCAGCATCCACATCTCCGGCCAATATCTGCTGAATATGATCGAGAAGGTCATGGAGTCCGCCGAACCCGGCGCCGGACGACCTTCGGAAATAAAATATCCCTCCAACATCACTGAGTTGGGGGATTACCTGAAAAACTATGAAAAGGAGGAACACGCCCTTCCGGAGCCCTTCGATTTTTCCGGGAAGCGGATCCTGGTGGCCGAGGATATCGACCTGAACCGGGAGATCGCCCGGGAACTCCTGCTCCAGACCGGTGCAGAAGTGGAGCTGGCGGAAAACGGGCAGGTCTGCATCGAAATGCTGTCCCGTGCCCCTGCCGGTCACTACGACCTGATCCTGATGGATCTGAGGATGCCCATCATGGACGGGTTCGAAGCCACCCGCCGGATCCGCCGGATGGAAGATCCGAAAAAGGCCTCCATCCCCATCGTGGCCCTCAGCGCCAATGTCTATGAAAAAGATCGTTCCGAAGCGGCGGCCGCCGGCATCGATGATTTCGAAGACAAGCCGATTTTTCTGGACAAACTGCTGGCCACAATGAACAAATATCTGTAAGTACCGGGTCCTTCCTCGATCCGATTACTTTTGAAGCCCGGAGCCCGATATCCGGGCTTCGCCTTTGTTTACGGGCAAGGCCATTACCTGGTCAGTTTCTCCCCAGGAGTCCCCATTGAACCGGAAGCCTTCCTGTTCGTACAGAGAAATGGCGGCCCGGTTTTCCGGGTGGACCGCCAGACGCACCCGGGTCGCTCCGGCTTCACTCATCTTTGAGCAGGCCAGTCGCAGGGCGGCCCGTCCAATGCCCTGCCGCTGGTGGTTTTGGTCAATGATAAAAGGAGCGATGGTGAACTGGTCGATCTTCGGGCTGATCCACATCCCGATGTAGCCGCAGACCTCACTGCCCCTTCGGATCAGCCAGATCCGGCCCCGTCCCAGCGAAGACAGCGTCCGGCCGATCAGCCGGGTCTTCCGCATCCGGACATACCGGTGTTGTTCTTCGGTGATATCGATCCGGTAATACTCTTTCCAGTTCCCGATTCCCAGCTTTTCCAAAGTCACAGTCCTGTCTTTCGTTCCGATCCGTCCCTGTTCCGTCATTTCGGCTCCTTCGGCATCCTGCTCCTATTCCGCCAACTGTTTTCCCATTTCAAAGGCCTTCCGGCATTCCTCCGGGAAGACGGCTTCGTGGCGGGCCTGCTTCGCCTTTGGATCGAACATGGTCCAGGGCCAGTCGGTCTTACTGTAGTCCTTTAACTGCAGCGTGTCCCCGCTGACAAAGACCTCCGTGGGCCCTACGAAACTGCTCAGGACCTGTTTATAGTTGCTTAAGAGGCCATTGTACGACCCCTCCGGGGCATTACTGGTCATGACCAGCAGCACGGGGACCCTTCTATCATTGCAGCTTGGGGTCTTCAGATCGTACGTCAGGTACTGGAAGATCAACCGTTCATACAACGCCCGAAAAGAAGCCGTCAGCTCTCCCAGATAATTGGGGGAGCCAATGATGAGCCCGTCGGACTCCCGGATGGCATCCAGCACCGGAGTCAGTCCGTCCCGGCAGATACAATGCCCCTTGAACTTCTCTTTCTTGCACCCGAAACAGGAGATACACCCGGTGTATCTCTCCAGCTTGAACAGATCGAATCTCTCCACGATGGCGCCGGCGGACTCTGCCCCCTTTGCCGCTTCCGTGATCAGAGTGTCTGTATTCCAACCGGTCCGGGGTCCGGCATTTACGGCGATGATTTTCTTGCTCATGATCGTCCTCTCCTTTGACTGTCCTAAATAAACTGCACCTTCACTCCGGCCGGATCCGTGGCGAAGAAAAACCGTACATTCGGCACCGGGCTAAGGATCGGGGAAACTTCAAATCCCTGCGCCGCCAGATCTTCGTGCTTTTTTTCCACATCTTCGGTCTTGAACCCGATGGACAATCCCGCTCCTCCGGCATTCTCCACCTCCGGGTTCTCAATGATCTCGATGGCGGTCTGGCCCTCTCCGCCGGAGAGGAACACCAGGTTCCTGCCATGAGCACGCATGTCTCCTGTAATTTCCAGACCGACGATCTCCCGGTAGAACCGAATCTCTTCCTCAAACTTATTCGTTTGGATCGTGACGTGAAGCATCTTCATGATAATATCCTCCTATTATTCTAATCCAGGAATTCCAGAACGCCCGGCAGCAGGGACATTTCCGCTTCCCGGGTCACAGCCGGCACCTCCCCGTCTGTGTGGAGATACAGCGGCCGGTCAGACCGCAGGACGATCCGGGAACCTTTGACGATATGGATCCCTTCCGCTCCCACGTGACCGCCGGAATAGGCTTTCGGGAACAACCGGAAGAATTTCATCCTGCTGATCCCCGAAGGGATGCACAGATCCAGCTTTCCGTCCGTGGGATCCGCCTCCGGCGCGAATTGGAAGCCCCCGCCTTCGAAGCGGTGGTTCATGCAAACGCCGAAGAGACAATCCTCCAGGGTCATGTTCTCTGAAGACCCTTCCCCGGTGTCGATCTCCACCTCCAACCGGGCCCTTTTCGCCGTCAGGATCAGCCGGATGGCCGTGAAAATGTAAATGAGCTTTCCCAAACCTATTTTGTTCAGCAGTTTCTTCCACCGGGAGTGGTCCGAGTCATAGCAGACCTGGGCGTCAAAGCCTACTCCGGAGGAGATCAGGAAATTGCGGGTGTGGAGCGTCCGTGGTTCCGCAGCCGCAGGCTCGGCTCTCCCGGTTTCATCGGGTACCTCTTCCCCCGGCTCCGCCGCCTTTTCCGAAGGCTCTGCGTTTCCGGCGTTTTCCGGCTCCTCCCACCAGCGGACCTGCCCCAGGTCCAGCCTCCGACGGTGGTCGCCCTTCAGGATCCGGTTGACCGTTTCCTCGATATTCCTTGAGATTTTCGCATCCAACGCAAAATCATTCCCCGATCCGACCGGGATCAGCCCTACCCGGATCCGGGAGAAGTCTTGGATGCCGTTGAGGGCCTCGTTCAGGGATCCGTCGCCGCCCACGATGATCAGATCCAGCGTCCCTTCTTCGGGCACCGGCGCTTCCCATACCGCCCAGAACCGGTCAGAGGCCAGCAATTCTTCCTTTGCCTGCTCCAACCCAATGCGATTCCACTGTTCTTCCGCTTTTTCCGCCAGCTCCCGGACGATGTCCTGTATCCCATGTTCTTCCGTGGAAAAATGGACTTCATACTTTCTCCCGCTCTGACGGAAGAGCGGCTCTGCGGTCTCCCAGGCCTTCCGTCCTTTTCCGGAACTGCTGGCGGGATTGATGATGATATGATACATAGATCCGTCCCTATTTCATCAGTACGTTTCCGGCATCCCAGGCCTGTCCGGCCTTTTCACCCAGTTTGTAGTAACCACGACCGAACTGGTCAAAGATCAATGGATGAACTTTTTCCGGATCCACCTGACCATCTGCTCCCAGTACCTTCTCATCCGCAGTGACTTTCTTCACCTTGCCTACGATGCAGTGGACGTTTCCGGTATTGACCTCTTCCAGCAGTTCGCATTCATAGCACACCGGGAATTCCTCGATCACCGGAGCTCCGCCGGCTTCTCCCGGAACTGCGTGCAGACCGGTCTTTTCAAACTTGTCCGGCATGGTGTTGCCGGAAGCGATCCCTACGAAGTCCGCCGGAACGATGTTGGCTTCGTCTGCGATGCTGACGCTGAAGACACCTGCTTTTTTGAGCGTCTGGGTGGTCTTATGGCCGCTGCTGATAAACAGTGCGATCTGATCTCCACCGCAGGCCATTCCCCATGCAGCATTCATCATTTCTACTTTTTTGTTTTCGTCATAAGCGGCGATCATCAGTACCGGCATCGGATATCCGCCGGCCTGGATATTTACTTCTTTTCTCATTATTTCAAACTCCTTTCAAGCATTTTTTATCCTTCTACAGCATACATCATTCGCCGGAAAATGTACAGAAAAACATATGGTTGACAGGAAGCAAAGGGGGTCGATATAATACGAATACAGAAGAATGCGCCCGCAGGCGGGAGGAGGGAATCATGACATTACTGGAGTTTTTCAGAGAACACAACAAGGCAGCCCTGGCCTATTCCGGAGGCGTGGACTCTTCTTATCTGCT
>CADBSL010000065.1 GCA_902797345.1 uncultured Eubacteriales bacterium | reverse complement strand
CTCTCTTGTCCGGGCGCCTTCCACTTATTTTATCAATTGCAGGACCGCGATTCTCACTCCGTTCGGATCCTCTATCATGGCCAGCTTTCCAAGAGGCAGGCTGGTTGGCTCGAAAATGAATTTACAACCTTTTGATCTTAACTCCTCTATTGCCGTTTCAAAATCATCCACCTCTATCCCCATCGACCAAAAGCCGGTTTCAAAGTTCTTACTGTCAATCAACTCAACGGCAGCACCTCCCGGACTTTGCATCAGAACCAGTCCGCCGTCTTCATTATAAAATTTTTCTACCATCTTAAATCCAAAGGTGTTTTGATAAAACGCAATGGATTCCTCGATATCCTCGACAATGATCGTCGACAGCTTCAGTCTATAATCCATATGTTACCTCCCGAATCAGTCTTATTTCTCAGTGAGTTGCTACCTCATAATTTAACTATTATTCAAGACACTTCCCTAATTTAGATAGATAATCGGAACCGGTCCATTTGTCTGTAAGCTTTGCCCTCAAATCTTAGACATACACCCGCAAGGCGCAAATTGTCTGTATTTTTCTGCCCATTAACACAGACATATTACTGCTTCATGCAAGTTTGTCTAAATCATTGATCCTCAAATCACAGATGCTTGCTCAATACTCGTTATTTTGTCTGTCTCACTCGGCTTTTTCTCTTAGACATTTAGACCTGTTATCCCCAATGATCTGTGCCTCCTCCTTCCTCCGTCTCAGACATTTATCAGATCATACCCGTTTATTCGACGAAGGGGACCTTTTCGGTCCCCTTCTTTTCGGTCAATACTCTCTGTCGGCATTCTTTGTCAGTATTATCATACTGATCAGAAGCTGTGGCCTCCGCCCCCGCCGGAGTGTCCGCCTCCGCCGCCGCTGAAGCCTCCGCCCCCGCCGCCGAAGCCGCCGGATCCTCCGGAATCATTGTTGTGGTAGATCCGCATACTGCTGATGATCAGCGGTGCTGCCAGACCGATGGCCGGTAATACGGCGGGCCTGCTGTTGACGCTGACCGAGCCGGCAGTCCTCCGCTCCCGGCGGGCCTTTCTGGACTGTACTACGACCAGGTAGTTGATCAGGATCCCCAAAAGGATCGCGATCATGGCATTGGTGATGTGCTTCACCGGTCGGGACAGCCTCTGCCCCTGACACTTGCCCAAAATCTGATCCAGGGCCCCTGCCGCGCAGCCGTAATAGTCTCCCTGGGAAGCATATTTATATATATTATCCGTGATCGCCCGGGAATCCGCCCGGGAGATGGTCTTCAGGGCATCCCCATTGGCATACACATAGATCTGCCGGTTATACATATCGATCATAAAGATCACTGCGGGATCGTTCCCGTAGGCCTGGATCGCATACTGCTCCGCCACGGAGGATGTCTCTCCCAGGTAGGTATCCACCGTCAGCACTTCTGCATCCATATACTCGGTGATCGCCGAATAGTCCTCGATCAGCGCCTGAGTCTGAGTCTCCGTGAAGAGTCCCGCATAGTCACTGACTGTCAGCTGACCCTCTTCCGCAAAGGCCACCGCACCGGCAGAGACAAAGCAAATCAGGAATACGACCCATATCGTCAATCTCTTTTTCATCCCTCACACCTCTTCTCTGTCAAACAACTTCGGCAGCGGCCGGGTCGTTCCGGTGTTATACACCTTCATCATGCTTACAGCCGCCAGGATCAGCAGCAGGATCCCCGCCGCATCCCCCAGGTAATACCAACCGTCATTCACCGGCGCCAGATACAGGATCACGGTATTCAGAAGGACCCCCACCAAAACCAGCAGGATCGCGATCACCGGCTGGATCTGAGGGATCCCCCTCTTCCACCGGAACACCTGGACCGCCATCACCAGAGTTACCGCCACTGCGACTCCTCCGACAGCCACCCCCAGCGCCGAGCCGGAAGTACTCCCGGTCACCATACTCAGGGCATTGGGTCCGGCAGAAAGAATGAACATGAAAATGATCGCGATCAGGGACGTCGGGATCGATACCTTCGCGCGCTCCCTGCGCTTCTTTTTCTTCACCTCTTTCGGAGCCTCGGTTTCCTGTCCGGCAAACCACCCTTTATCATTGGCATGGGTCTGTTTTTCATATAACTGTTTGGTGCTGCCCCGGACCGACACCGCCATCAGTGCCCCGCAGATCAGGCTGATCACTGAAGTCAGCCCCGGCGTTGGCTGGAACAACAGTTCCAGAAATACGAAGATCGCTGCGGCGATCCCCAGACACCCCAAAGCAAAGGCTTTCATGTCCACCGGCAGATCCGACGCCACTTTTCCGGATTCCCCGTTCACCACGGCGTACGCCACCCGGTCGCCTTTCCGCCAGGTCAAAAACCACATGGGAAGCAGAGACGCGTGGTGCCCCTGGGTCTGGGCCGGGATCGAAGCGGTGCTCTTCTCCACCCGGATCCGGTCCTGCTGGTACACCTTTTCCGCCACTTCATCCACCATGTCCTGGGAAGCCTGATCCTCCGCATCTGCATAGTACGTCTCCGGCGGAACGGTAGAAGCATCCGCGTAGAATCCGGACAGATAGGCCGGCGTGAACTCCTTTTGCTTCTCCATGTCGAAGGGCTGTACCCGCGACGCGATCTCATCATCCAGATACCGGCTGGCATCAAAGGGCACTCCGCAGTAATTCCCGTCGATCCGTGCATCGATCCGGTAGGTGTTCACCACGTCATACTTGCTGTGGTGTTCCACCGTCTTCGTTCCCTGGATGGAAGGGCTCCCCATCTCCACATCGTATTCATAATAGGGCATATAGATCCCGGTGAAGTTTTCCAGGTGATCCGGCCGCTTCATATCCCTGGGCAGATACCGGACTCCCCGGGCATATTCCCGGAACAGCTCCGCACACCGGTCTTTGGTGATCTGAAACGGAAGGATCCGCTCCGCAGCCCCTTCGCCGGAACCCTTTTTCAGGAAGCTTTGTCCGCCGCAATAGGGACAAAACCCTACGGCAGATTCCTCTGTCCCCTGCAGCTCTGCTCCGCAGCCCCCGCAAAGAAACACCGTCAGACCCTGTTCCGGGATGTCTTCCTGATTACTGATATTGTCTACCCGAAAGCTGTCCGGGTCAAAGGTGCTTCCGCAATGATCGCATTTCATCTGTTGAGATTCGATATCGAAACGGATATCACCATTGCAGTTCGCACATCGAAATGCCATTCCTTCGCCTCCTTCCATCTTCCATCTTCTATCTCATTACTCTTTTTTTACATTGATAATGATCACCGCCAACAGTGTCAGCCCGATCCCCAGGACCTGAAGGAGCGTCATCTTCTCTCCCAGGATGAAGAATGCCAGCAATACCGTCAACGGCAGTTCCATGGTGGCGATCACCGTGGTCTTGTTGGACCCGATCATCCGGATCGACAGGTTGATCATGGCCAACGGCATCACCTGCAGGAAGATCGCGAACAGCATCACCGGGATCATCCCTGCCGGGATCGTTGGCGGATGAGCTAGGAATCCCGGGTTCAATACCCAGAAGGTCAGCATCGCCACTAAATACATATAGAATAGCATCTGCATCGCCGGCATGTCTTTCAGCTTCAGGTCCGCATGGATGCTGTAGAAAGCGTAGCAAAGACCACTGAGGAAACCCAGCGCGATCCCCGCAGCAGACCATTTCAGGTCTCCTCCGCCGAGGATATTCAATACCAGCACCGCTCCGGCAAAGGCCAGCCCCACCGCCAGTTTATTGTAGAAACTGATCTTACGGATCCCGGTGGCCATGAAAAAGATGCAGACGTAGATCGGGCACAGATACAGCAGCATCGAACAGATTCCGGCGTTCATCCGCTCCATCGCCAGGAAGAGGAAGAAGCTGGTAAAACAGCACCCCAGGACCCCCTGCACGATGATGGGGATCCGAAAGGGTTTCTCCGGAAAAAGTGTCGCTCCGCTTTTCTTCCTCTGGAAAAGAAACACGACCAGCAAGACCAGGGTGGATCCGGTGTAAACCATCACCAATTGATCTCTGGCGGCGATCCCCGAAGAGAGGATATATTTGTTCACCACCACCTGCAGCGCGTAAAACAGAGCGGACGCCAATGCAAAAAAGTATCCGGCTTTAAACGTAGTGTTTTCGTTCATCCATTACCTCCGGCGGGATCAGATCTCCACTCCCGCCTGTTTCAGCACATCCAATTCGATGGCCATCCGCATGGTTTTGTGAGGATCCACCACCTGGCAGACCTCCATGTGTGCACAGGCCCCGCACAGGAACCCTGCTTCGTAAAAGTCCAACCGTCCGTTGTCCACGATAAACTGCACCAGCTTTTCCATGGCCTTGGAGGTGGCGCCTTCCACGGTCTCCTCCGTGGCAGCGGAAGCGAATCTTCCGTTATACTTCACAAAGGGGATGTCCATCTTCAGGTCCCGGCGCACATTGACGCTGACCTCTACTACACCGCCTACTTCGATACCGGTGTAAAAGCTCTCCCCGTCTCCCATTCGGACGTGGAGGTCGCCAATGGCCAAGAGGGCTCCTTCCACCTGCACTGGCAGGTAAACCGTCGCCCCGGCTTTGATCATGTTATTGTCCATATTCCCGCCGTGATCTCCCGGCATGATGGCCCTTAAGGGTTCTCCCGCCGGCGCCACGCCGATGACGCCGATCATCGGGTCCACCGGGACTTTGATCCCGCCGCCCAGATTCAGCGTTTTATCGTCAAAGTGATAGATCTTCGTTTTCGGTTCCTTTACCAGGTGGCCGATCACACCTTCGTTCGGCACGCACATGGCCCACCCCGGCGACTTGCAGGTGATGCTTTGGATCTCGATCTCCAGTACATCCCCGGGCTTCACCCCTTCAAAGTACACCGGTCCGGTGCAGGGGTTGATGATATCATAATCGAAGGAGTCCATGGAGTCGTCCTCGCTTTTTACCTGACCGGCGAAGCTGTCATTGGTCTCGAAGGTCAGCTGTGCCGGCAAACTGCACCGCAGCACCGGCTCATTGTTTTTATCAAACAGATTCACGTTCTGCTCTTTTTTCAGATACATCATGATTCGTCCTTCCTTTCTTACTAAAATTCTACCCGAAAGAAAGAATTGTGGCAATAAAAAAATCCGAATCCACAAGGAATTCGGACGTGTGGTGCCCAGGCTCGGAATTGAACCAAGGACACGGGGATTTTCAGTCCCCTGCTCTACCGACTGAGCTACCTGGGCTTGATATGGT
>CADBSL010000064.1 GCA_902797345.1 uncultured Eubacteriales bacterium | reverse complement strand
CTCGCCTGAAGGCAGCCCTCTTCTTATTGCCAAAAGGAAAAGCAGTCCTTTTACGAACCGCTTTCTATAATTTCATACAATTCGCCGGCTTCGTTTTTCGGAACGTGGTCGGCGATTTTTTTTACCCGCACGCTGACTTCGCCGCTGCCGAATTTGACGGTGACGATGTCCCCTTCCTTCACCGGCGTGGAGGGCTTGGCCTGTTTGCCGTTGATGATGATACGCTCCGTATCACAGGCCTCCTTCGCCACCGTCCGGCGCTTGATGATTCGGGATACTTTTAGAAATTTGTCTACTCTCACTGTGTATTTCCTTTCTAAGAAAACTCCGGGCTGCAGGGGGCGACAATAGCTTCCTCGCCGGAATCGGCGCTTTGGACGGGGCTAGATCGCCTTGAATGGTCCGACTTCTACGAGCGCCTTTCCTCTGAGGAACTATTGCTCGCCTACAGGCAGCCCTCTCGCTGGTCCTGCAATTCGAGTCTCCGAATAAGTCATGAAAAAAAGCAGTGCCGAAGCACTGCTGTGATTTGCCGTCTCTTATTTGTTGACAGCGTCCTTTAAAGCCTTGCCGGCCTTGAATGCAGGAGCCTTGGTTGCCGGGATCTTGATGGTCTTTTCCGGATCTCTCGGGTTTCTGCCTTCTCTTTCTTTTCTGGTCCGTACTTCAAATGTTCCAAAGCCGATCAGCTGTACTTTTTCACCAGCTACCAGCGCATTTTCGATGCCGCCGATCACTGCGTTTACTGCTGCTTCTGCTTCTTTTTTCTTTAAACCGGTTTCTTCCGCAACAACTGCGATCAATTCTGTCTTATTCATGAGTTACCTCCTAATTATTTATTCCCTCTCTTTCGCTTCTTCCCAAAGTCCGTCCATCTCATCAAGCGTCATACTCGTCAATTCTCTACCCTGGGATCTGGCTTTTTCCTCAATGTAGCCAAATCGGCGGACAAACTTTTCGGAAGTAAAGGACAGGGCCTCTTCCGGGTCGATATCGAGGAATCGGGCTACATTGACCACAGAAAAAAGCAGGTCTCCGATTTCTTCCAGGATGTGCTGCTTGTCTGAGGTGTCATAGATTTCTTCCAGCTCGCCCGTTTCCTCCCGGACCTTCGCAAAGGCGTCCTTCACGTCATCCCAATCGAACCCCACGTCCCTGGCTTTCTTCTGGATCTTGAAGCTCCGCATCAGGGCAGGCAGTTCTTTTGGTATTTCTGACATAAGCTGAGTCTGGGATTTTTCACTGCGTTCTCGCTGTTTCATATTTTCCCATCTAACCAGTGCATTGTCAAGTGTTTTTGTCGATTTTTCCCCATTTTCGCGGAAAAAAACGTGGGGATGACGGAAGAGCATTTTGTCAGACACTCGATTGAGCACAGAGGTCAGATCAAAGCTTCCTTCAGCCTCTCCCAGCAGTCCGTGATACACCGCCTGAAGGATGAAATCTCCCAGTTCTTCTTCCAGGTGATCAGAGTCTTTTTTGTTGATCGCGTCGATGACTTCATAGGTCTCTTCGATCATGTATTTCTTCAGGGACTCATGGGTCTGGACCCGGTCCCAGGGGCACCCGTCCTCGCTCATCAGAAAGCGGATGATATCGGTGACCCGTTCAAAAGCATCCCCGGCGGATGCCGCCGGGACGCTGAATGTTTCATAGAGTTTTTGTAATTCTTCCTGTGTCATATTCTCTACCTACCGCTGGATCTTTTCCACGATCTTCGCGAGCTTATTGCCTTTGGGCAGCAGCCGGATCTCTTCCGTGGTGATGCCTTTGATGGCCAGGATCACGATCCCATAGACCGCCACGCCCACCAGCACCGCAAAAATAGTGCTCAGGGCGTTGCCCAGGATCAGGGAAGCCAGTTTATAGCTGCCGAATACCGCCGCCGCCATCACCAGCGAAGCGACGATGGGCTTCACGAAGGTGAGCCCCAGATTGAATTTCGTGTGGGTATATTTCTTCACGGCTCTGTAATCCAGAGTCGCCGCGATCACGTAAGCCAGGACCGTGCCGAAGGCCGCGCCCTTGACGTTGATGACCGGAATCGCCACCAGGAAGATCGTGCAGAAGATCTTCGCCACCGCACCGATGGCCAGGTTGATCACCGGGATGGAGACCTTACCGATCCCCTGCAGCATCCCTGTCAGGGTCTGTACCGTGGACAGGAAGATGACGCCGATGCCCATGATGAACAGGCAGGAAGAGCTGCTGATGGCACTGGCCTGCTGCATTGGGTACAGCAGCAGCATGATGGGCTTCGCCAGCACCATGATCCCCAGAGAGCAGGGCATCCCGATCAGGATCGCTGTCCGAAGTCCCAGTTCTACATTTTTATGGACAAAATCCATGTCCCGTTTCTGGAAGGCCGCGGAAATGACCGGCACCAGACTGACGGCAATGCCCATGGACAGGACCTGCGGGAAGTTGATGATGGAGGCCACCATCCCCGACAGCTGTCCGTAGAGCTGTTCCGCCACATCCGGCGCGAAGCCGGCGCCGTTCTGGAGCCGTCTCATTACCAGAGCCGAGTCGATGAAGTTCATAATGGCCATGATGGAAGCGCCGATGGTCACCGGGATGGAGATGATCAGCACCCGTTTGATGATATGGCCGATGGATTCTCTGTTTTTCCGTACACCTTCCTTGATTTTACGGAAGATGGTCTTTCTGTTTTTCAGATAAATAAGGATGATGGCGATGCCGCCGAAGAGTCCGCCGAAGGAAGCGCCGGAAGAGGCACCTGCTGCGGCAGCTTCCAGCCCATGGGGCAGAAGGAAGATCGCCAGCGCCAGTCCAAAGACTACCCGGAAGAACTGTTCCACGATCTGGGACGTGGCGGTAGGCGCCATGTTCTGCAGGCCCTGGAAGTAGCCCCGGAAGGCTGCCATGATGGGCACGAAAAGCAGGGCCGGCGCAATGGTCCGCATGGAATAGTAGGCACCGGGGTTTTTGATGATCTGGCAGATCGGGCCCGCTCCGAAGAACAGGATCGCCGATGTGGCGATGCCGATCCCCAGCATCAACGCGAAGGAGGCCTTGAAAATACGGTGGGCCTCGGCATATTCATCCGTTGCACTCTTTTCAGAGATCATTTTCGAGATCGCCGTGGGGATCCCGGCGGTGGACAGGGTCAGCAAAAAGACGTAGATGGGGTAGGCGCCCTGATAATAGGCCAGCCCCTGGTCGCCGATGATGTTGCCTAAGGGGATGCGGAATACCGCTCCCATGAATTTGATGATGACGCCGGCCATCCCCATGATCAGCGCCCCTTGTAGAAAGGTCTTCTTTTTTTCCATTTGTTTATCCTCTTTCCCTGTCTGTATCTTAACCGAAGAGTTATTATATCACACTCTTTCGCAAGATGGAAGATGTAAGATTGGAGATTGGAGATTCAAATTCGTACTCCGGGCTGCAGGGGTTGCGGACGTAATCCCCTCGGGGACGCTCTCGCTCATGGCTCTCATGCAGGGGTACATCGGCTCTGTCTTCGCTCCCATGGAGCTCGCCAATCGCCGTGGACCCGCATTCGAGAATGCCCCTGTGGGGATTCGTCCTTCACCCTTGGCAGCCCTCTTCTTTTTGCTCCTAGCTCCCCGCTCTCATACTCTCCAAAAGCGTCAATGTCTCTTCCGGTTTCTGGCGCATTTTTTCGACTTTGTACCGCACGGTGGGTTTGCGGCCGGCCTGGAAGCTGACCCGGTCCCCCAGATTCCGGACAGCGCCGCCGATGATCGAAGGGGTGAGGCTGTTTTGATCCGGGAAATGGACCGTCACCGTGTTCCCCTGATCGGAGATCCGTTCGACGCGGAGTTTTCGGGCGGCGGATTTGATCATCGCCACATAGATCAGGTTTTCCGCCGACTGGGGCGGATCCCCGAACCGGTCAATGAGTTCGTCCAGCACTTCCGAACGGTCCTCTTCCGACTGGACCGCCGCGATTTTCTGATACATCTCGATCCGCTGGGTCTCGTCGGAGATGTATTCCTCCGGCAGGTAGGCGCTGATGTTGAGTTCGATGGAGACCTCTTCCGATTCCTCCGGCAGGGGCTCTCCCTGCAGAGTCCGAAGGGTCTCGTCCAACATCTTGCAGTAAAGCTCGTAGCCCACAGTGACCATGTGCCCGCTCTGCTCCGTGCCCAGCAGGTTCCCGGCCCCCCGAAGCTCCAGATCCCGCATGGCGATCTTGAAGCCGGAGCCCAGCTCTGTGAAGTCCCGGATGGCCGACAGTCGTTTTTCCGATACCTCCGTCAGCGTCTTGTTCTTCCGATACATGAGGTAGGCATAGGCGATCCGGGTGGACCGGCCCACCCGTCCCCGAAGCTGGTACAGCTGGGACAACCCAAAGCGGTCCGCGTCCAGCACGATCATCGTATTGGCATTGGGCATGTCGATGCCGGTCTCGATGATGGTGGTGCAGACTAAAATGTCCGTCCGCTGCTCCGCGAAGTCGATGATGACATTCTCCAGGGTCTCCTCGCTCATCTTTCCGTGGCCCACGGCTACCCGGGCCTCCGGCACCAGTTCCCGGATCTTCGCCTCCACTTTTCGGATGTCCTTTACCCGGTTATAGACCACGAAGCTCTGTCCGCCCCGGTCCAGTTCACTCCTCAGAGCGCTCTGGATGATGTCCTCATCCTCTTCCATCACATAGGTCTGCACCGGATACCGTTCTTCCGGCGGTTCCTCGATGGTGCTCATGTCCCGGGCTCCCGTCAGGGACAGATGCAGAGTCCGGGGAATCGGGGTGGCGGAAAGGGTCAGCACGTCCACGTTCTTCCGCATCATTTTGATGGCTTCCTTGTGCCGGACCCCGAAACGCTGTTCTTCGTCGATGATCAAAAGCCCCAGGTCCTTGAAGGCGATGTCTTTGGACAGCAGCCGGTGGGTGCCGATGATCACATCGATCCCGCCCTGGGCCAGCTTCTTTACGATCTCTTCCTGCTGTCCCCGCGTCCGGAACCGGCTGAGCATCTCCACATTGAAGGGGAAGTTCTCCAACCGCTCTTTAAAGGTATGGTAATGCTGGTTGGCCAGGATCGTGGTAGGCACCAGGATCGCCGCCTGCTTTCCGTCGGCGATGCACTTGAAGACCGCACGGGCCGCCACTTCCGTCTTTCCGTATCCCACGTCCCCGCAGAGCAGCCGCTCCATGGGGAAGGGCTTTTGCATGTCCTGTTTGACTTCTTCGATGCTCCGGAGCTGGTCGTCGGTCTCCACATAGGGGAAGGAATCCTCAAATTCCTTCTGCCACAGGGAATCCTCGGAGAAGGCGAAGCCGGCGATGGACCGCCGCTGGGCCGTCAGCTCCAGGATCTCCCGGGCCATTTTTTCGATGGAAGCCCGGACGTTCTGTTTCGCTTTCTTCCACTCGGATCCGGACAGTTTGCTGACCCGGACGGTGACGCCGTCTCCACCGATGTATTTCTGTACGCTGTCCATCTGATCCACCGGGACGTAGAGTACGTCCTTGCCGGCGTACTGGATCATCAGATAATCCCGTTTGATCCCCTCCACTTCCAGCTGGCGGATCTCCAGGAATTTTCCGATGCCGTGGTTCTCGTGGACCACGTAGTCCCCCTGCCGGATGTCCACAAAGGATTTGATGGGCTCTGCGTTTTTCTTCTTCGTTTTCTTTCGTTTCCGGGGGCGGGCCTTTTCGAACACGTCCGCGTCGGAGATCCAGACGATCTTCTCGTCGGGGAACTCGCTGCCGGCGGACAGGTCGCCCTCCAGGATATGATCCGGATAGACATCGTTCCGGGTCAGGTAATCCCTCAGGTTTTCCCGGCGCTCCCGGGAGGAGCACACCAGGTTCACCTCGTATCCCTTTTTCTTCAGGCTCCGGACATCCTCCAGGAACATCTCCATCCGGCTGGCATAGACCGGCACGGCCCGGCTTCGGACTTCCACGGTCTCCGCCTGGGTCCCCAGGTCCTTGATCTTTCCGGAGAACGCCGTACAGACAAAGGTCAGGTGCTCCGGCTCCCGGACCATCCGGACCAGGTCTTCCTGGCGCCGAAAGAAGGCAAAGTCCTCCGGCAGGGCATCCCCCTTTTGCAGGAGCTGCACAAAGTCCTCCTGCCGTTCCTTCTCCCGAAGGATCACGTTCTCCCGGCACCGGTCGTAGTCTTCGATGATGAGAACGCCTTCCTCCGCCAGATACCCTTCCAGGGTCACACAATCCCGGTAGAACCAGGGCAGGTACCGGGCCAGCCCCTGGGGATTGCTGCCGGTGTGGATGTGCTCTGCTAAAAGCCCCACCCGTTCCCGAAGCTTTTCCGCCGCTCCGGGCTCCAGCTCTGCGGCCTGGACTTCGGCTTTTTCCCTGATCTCCCGGGCCACTTCTTCGCCCCGTTCGTCGGAATACAGGAGCTGTCTCGCGGGCCAGATCCGGGCCGACTCCAGGGTCCGCCGGGACCGCTGGGTCTCCGGGTCGAATTCCCGCAGGGAATCCACCGTATCGTCAAAGAATTCCGCCCGGACCGGGTAGTCCCGGTCATAGGGGAAGATGTCCAGGATATCTCCCCGAAGGCTGTACTGACCCCGGGATTCGATGGCGGGACTGCGCTCATACCCTAACAGATGGAGCCGTTTCCGCAGCTCCTCCAGGTCATAGATCCCTTCCGTCTCCAGGTCGAAAACCTCCGCCAGAAAAGCTTCCTTCGGCATCTGCTTCCGCAGGGCCGAGTGGACCGAGGCCACCACTACGCAGGGCTCTCCCCCCGCCAGGCTCACCAACGTCCGCAGGCTCTCCTCCAGATAAGTACGGCTCCTGGCATCGTAGTTCAGGAAGACCCTTTCCTCCTCCGGTGCCAGCAGCAGCCGGGTATTTTCTCCCAAAAAGAAAGAGAGGTCCTCCGTCAGCCGCTTCGCCCGGGCCTGGGAGGATGTCAGGATCAATACCGGTCCTTTTCGTTCCTGTGCGATAACAGAAAGAAGCGGGGCTGTTCGTCCCTCCGAAAGCCCCGGTATCTTGATCAATCCTTTATTCAGTTGTGCGGTCTGTCTGATTCTCTGAAATCGTTCCTTCATTCCCGTCACCCGCCGTCTCCGGTTCCGCCTCCCTGGGCTTCTTCGGTTTTTTCGGCTTCTTTGGATTGTATTCGTTCATGGCGATGTCGACGCCTCTCTCGATCCAGCACTCCAGCGCGGACACAGCGGTGCCCACGGCTTCCCGGATCTTTCCGGCCTCTTCTTTGGAGAAACCCGTCAGCACGAAGTCGATCATATCGCCCTTCTTCTCCGTGCCGATCCCCATCCGCAGTCTGGGAAAATCGTCGAACTGCAGCTGGTAGATGATGGATTTCATTCCGTTATGGGAGCCGGCGCTGCCTTTTTTACGCAGGCGGATGGAGCCCATGGGGATGTCCACGTCGTCGTAGACCACCATCAGCTCCTCCGGCTCGATATCGTAATACTGCACTACCTCCCGCAGGCTTTCCCCGCTAAGGTTCATGTAGGTCTGGGGCTTCACCAGCAGGACCTTCTGTCCCGCGATGATCCCCTCGCCGATCAGTGCTTTATGTTTGATCTTCCGGATCTTGATGTCGTTCTTTTCCGCAAAGGCATCCAGCACCAGAAAACCCATATTATGCTTTGTGTTCTCGTATTTCCTGCCCGGATTCCCCAGGCCTGCGATCACCAGCATGGTCTTTTCCTATACCCGGAACAGCTCGCTGACGGAGTCATTGGAGAAGATCTTCATCATGGCTTCCGCGAACAGAGGCGCAGCGGACAGGGTCTTGATCTTCGGCAGTCTCTTTTCCTCCGGCAGGGAAATGGTGTTCAGGAGCACCAATTCGCTGATGGCAGAGGCTTCGATCCGTTCGATGGCCTTGCCGGAGAGCACGCCGTGGGTCGCACAGGCATAGACCTTCTTGGCGCCCATTTCCTTCATGGCATTGGCGGCGTTGGTGATGGTGCCGGCGGTGTCGATCATGTCGTCCAGCAGGATCACGTTTTTATCTTCGATGTCACCGATGATGTTCATGATCTCGGAAACGTTCGGACGGGGTCTTCTCTTGTCGACGATGGCGATGGGCACATTCATCGGCTCCGCCATGGATCTGGCCCGGGTCACGCTGCCCAGGTCCGGAGATACGACCACTGCATCTTCCAGGTTCAGGTTCATGAAATATTTCGTGAGGATGGGCACACCCAGAAGGTGGTCCACCGGGATGTTGAAATAGCCCTGGATCTGCGCTGCATGCAGGTCCATGGTGATCACTCTGTTGGCACCGGCGCTGACCAAAAGGTCGGCCACCAGTTTCGCGGTGATTGGATCTCTGGCTTTGGCTTTCCGGTCCTGACGGGCGTATCCGTAATATGGGATCACCGCGTTGATCCGTCCGGCAGAGGCTCTCTTTAAAGCGTCGATGGTGATCAGCAGTTCCATCAGGTTGTTGTTGACCGGGTCGCAGGTGGACTGGATCACGAAGATCTCACGTCCCCGGACGGTCTCGTTGATGGAGACGGAGATTTCCCCGTCGCTGAAGGTGGAGATCACGGCATCTCCCAGGTCCTGACCCATCAGTTTGGCGATCTCAACAGCCAGTTCCTGATTGGAGTTACCCGCAAAAAGTTTGAATTCGTTAACGTGTCTGCTGCTACTTTGCATTTTTCTTCTCCTTCTTCTGATTGTACTTTCGGGCGCCCCAGGTGGGAATCACCCGTTCCTTGGGCCGTCCTACCACCAGGGATCCTTCCGGAACGTCCCGGCTGACGGTCGTGCCCGCAGCGATATAGCCCTGCTGTTCCACATGGACCGGAGCGATGAGGTTGGAATTGCTGCCGATAAACGCATCATCCTCCACAACAGATCTGAATTTATTGATACCATCGTAGTTTACAAAAACTACGCCGCAGCCGATATTGACATCCCGGCCCACATCCGCATCGCCGATGTAAGCCAGGTGGGAGGCCTTGGATCCGTCGCCGATATTGGCGTTCTTGACTTCCACAAAGTCTCCGATCTTGACCTTCCGGCCCAGGTGGGCGTGAGGTCTCAGGTATGCGCAGGGACCGATGGTCGTTTCGTCCCCCACAGTGCTCTCCAGGATCGTGGAACTCTGGATCGTGACGTTATTCCCGATCACGCTGTCCTCGATCCGGCAATTGTGCCCGATCTCGCAGTCTTCTCCAATCACGGTCTTCCCTCTCAAAATGACGCCGGGGCCGATCCGGGTATCCCGGCCGATCTTCACGCCCGCGTCGATAAAAGCAGTCTTCGGGTCCACGAAGGTGACCCCTTCCAGCATGTGATACCGGTTGATCCGCTCCCGCATCAGGGCTTCCGCCTCGGAGAGCTGCACCCGGTTGTTCACGCCCATGATCTCCTCGTTGTTGGGAATGAGGAAGGCGCCGGCCTTCACTCCTTCCGCCAGGGCGATCTCGATGAGCTGGGTGATATAGTATTCCTGCTGGGCATTGTCATTGGTCAGCTTTGACAGGCTCTTCTTCAAAAAGCCCGCCTCGAAGCAGTACATGCCCGAGTTGATCTCGTCGATCTCCTTTGTTTCCGGGTCCGCATCCTTCTCTTCCACGATCTTTCGAAGTCCGCCTGCTTCGCCCCGGACGATCCGTCCATAGCCGAAGGGATCCTCCATCCGGGCCGTCAGTACGGTGACCCCGTTTTTCTCTCTTTCGTGGAAGGCAATGAGCCGCTCCAGGGTCTCCGCCGTGATCAGCGGCGTGTCCCCGCACAGCACCAGTACCAGACCCTCCTCCGGCAGCAGGTCCTGAGCGACCATCACCGCGTGACCGGTGCCCAGTTGGTGTTCCTGTACCGCGAATCTCACGCCGGCGTCCTCAAAGTGTTCCCGGACCTGTCCGGCGCCGTGGCCGATGACCACGATGCTTTCGTCTATTCCCGCTCCGCCGGCCGCATCGATCACGCAGGCAAGCATTTCCTTCCCGCAGACTTTGTGCAGCACTTTCGGAGTTTTCGATTTCATTCTGGTCCCCTGGCCCGCAGCCAGGATCAGAGCAGTTTTCCTCATTTCGGTTCCTCCTCTCACTCATTTCAGTATATCATGTTTGTTTCTCCTCATAAAGGTATAAAGACAAAAAAAGAGAACCTTCCTGCCAAAAGATTCTCCATAAACTGCTTTAATTTAAATCGTCATTCCTTATTCTGCATCAGCGTTTTCCTGTTTTTCCGCCAATACTTTTTCGTACTCAGCGAAAATCGCGTCTTTGATCTTATTCCTGGTTTCCGACAGTAATGGGTGAGCGATATCTCTAAAATCCCCTTCTCCCATCTTTCTGCTCGGCATGGCAATAAATAATCCGTTCTGTCCGGAGATGATTTTGATATCATGTACGACGAATTCATCGTCAAATGTGACGGATGCGATGGCTTTCATCTTTCCTTCATCGTTGACTTTACGGACTCTCACATCTGTGATCTGCATGGGTTCACCATCCTTTGCGCTGAATTTGGGAGAGTGTTTATTTTACACGTTCCCACGTTAGCATGATTATACAACAAAAATTAACCATACTCAAGTTTTTTATTGTTTTTCAAT
>CADBSL010000063.1 GCA_902797345.1 uncultured Eubacteriales bacterium | reverse complement strand
CCCCGTAATGGCGGAGAGCAGCATTCTTTAATCCGTTCTTGCCTCCCCCCTTGGGGGGAGGTGCCCCGTAGGGGCGGAGAGGGGCTCCTTAGCCCTCTTCCAGCATTTTCTCCAGTTTCTCCAGTGCCCGGGCCCGGTGACTGACAGTATTCTTCGTCTCCTGGCTGCACTGGGCAAAGGTCTCCTCCAACCCATCCGGCAGGAAGAGAGGATCGTATCCGAAACCGCCGGTGCCCCGGGGTTCAAAGAGGATCTGTCCCGGGCACTCTCCCCGGGCATGGAGCACTTTCCCGTCCGGATACACCATGGTCACCACCGAAGTGAAGTGCGCCGTCCGTTTTTCCGCAGGCACGCCCTCCAGCTCCTTCAGCAGTTTATTGTTATTGTCCAGATCATTCTTGTGCTCGCCGGCATACCGGGCAGAATAGACCCCCGGTGCGCCGCCCAGATAGTCCACTTCCAGTCCGGAATCGTCCGCCACGGCGATCTTTCCGGAGAGTTTCATGATCTCATTGGCTTTCTTAAAAGAGTTTTCTTCGAAGGTTTCTCCGTCCTCCACCACGTCCACATCTCCCAGGCCCGCTTCTTTCTGAGAGATCACATGCATCCCAAACTTCTCCATGATCTCCTTGAGTTCTTTGAGTTTATGGGCATTCCCTGTGGCCGCTACCACTGTCATCATCCTTCCAGGACCTCCTTTTGTATCTTCATCAATTCCTCGCAGCCTTTTTTCGCGTAGCTCAGCATCTGCTGCAGCTCCTCCGGAGTAAAGGCGCCGTCTTCCGCCGTTCCCTGGATCTCCACGTATTCTCCCGCGTCGTTCATTACGATGTTCATATCCACGCCGGCTCTGGAATCCTCTTCGTAGGGCAGATCCAACCGGATCTCTCCGTCGATGATCCCTACACTGATGGCGGAAATGTAGTTCGTTACCGGGATCTCCTCCAGAAGCCCCTCCTTTACCAGCTTCCGGAACGCCAGTACCAGTGCCACATAGCCTCCGGTAATGGAAGCGGTCCGGGTGCCGCCGTCGGCCTGGATCACATCGCAGTCGATCCAGATGGACCGTTCACCCATGGCGTTCATGTCCACCACGCTCCGCAGCGCCCGGCCGATGAGCCGTTGGATCTCCTGGCTCCGTCCGTCTACCTTATTCCTCTCCCGGGATTTCCGGCTTCCGGTGGAACCCGGCAGCATCCCGTATTCTGCTGTGACCCAACCCTGGCCGGTGCCGGTCAGGTGGCGGGCGGTCTTCTCCTCCACGGAGGCGGTGCAGATCACCTTGGTGTTGCCCATTTCGATCAGCACGGAGCCTGCCGGGTGCATGATATAGTCCGGTGTGATTTTCACCGGACGGATCTGGTCGTTTTGTCTTCCGTCTTTGCGCATGTTATCTCCTTTTGAATGTATTGGTCATCTAACTCCGGGCTGCAGGGGGCGACAATAGCTTCCTCTCCGGAATCGGCGCCTTCTACGGGGCTAGATCGCCTTGAATGGTCTGACTTCTACGAGCGCCTTTCGCTCCGAGGAACTATTGCTCGCCTACAGGCAGCCCTCTTGAAAGGCGACACCGTAAAAAGCGACCTGTTATTTGCCGCAGGGGCATTCCCGAACGTCGGTACTTAGCGATTGGCGAGCCGAAGGCGAAGACAGAGCTTAGTACCGCTACGTGAGCGGCCATGAGCGCGAGCGTCCCCGAGGTAAATGAACAGGTCGCCAAACACGGTGTCGCAATCATTGGATCATCCGTTGAAAATCATCTTCAGAAATCACCTCAACGCCCAGGGACTGAGCCTTGGTGAGTTTGCTGCCGGCTTCTTCCCCGGCCAGGACGTAGGTGGTTTTTTTGGAAACGCTGCCGGAGACTTTTCCGCCGAAGGACTGGATGATCTCCGAGGCTTCGCTCCTCGTCAGCGTCGGCAGGGTCCCGGTGAGGACAAAGGTCATCCCGGCGAACCGGTCGTCCTGTTTGGCCGCCTCCTCCGTGGAGACCATACTGACGCCCTGCTGTCTCAGCTTTTCGATGAGCTCCCGGTTCTTCGGCTCCGCAAAGTAGGCGGTCAGATCCGCCGCAGCGATGTCGCCGAAATCCGGCAGCGCCTTGATCTCCTCCGCATCTGCCGCCATGACGGCGTCCAGATCCGGGAAATGCTGCGCCAGCACCCGGGCGGACTGCTTGCCGATATTCCGGATCCCCAGCCCTGTCAACAGCCGGGTCAGACCATTTTCCTTGGAGGCCTCGATGGAGTTCAGGAGATTGTCCACGGACTTCTCCCGACCCACGGTACCGGCCTCGATGAGATCCTCCCGATATTTTTTCAATGTATACAGATCAGCGATATCCTCCACATAGCCGCTGTCATACAGAGCTTCCGCCGTGCTGGGGCCGAAACCCTCCATATTCATGGCATCCTTGGAGGCAAAGTATTCGATGGCCCGGACCCGCTTTCCATAACAGTCATCACTGGGACAGCGAAGATCCGCACCGTTTTCTTCCCGGACCGTCTCGCTGCCGCAAATGGGACACCGATCCGGCAGAGTGAACCGCACAGCCCCCGGCCGACGTTTTTCCGGGATCACTCTGGAGATCTCCGGGATGATATCGCCGGCCTTCTGGACCACCACGGTATCTCCTACCCGTACGTCCTTCAGATCGATGTAATCCTGATTGTGGAGGGTGGCTTTGCTGACGGTGGATCCGGCGATCCGCACCGGCTTCAACAGCGCCAGGGGGGTGATCCTTCCGGTCCGTCCCACCTGGACTGTGATATCCTCCACCACCGTCTCCTGCTGCTCCGGCGGGTATTTATAGGCCACTGCCCACCGGGGCACCTTGGAAGTCATCCCCAACTGCCGGCGGGCTTCCAGACTGTCCACCTTCACCACTGCACCATCGATGCCGTATTGAAGATCCCATCGGCCTTCAGCGATTCCTTCGATGGCCTCCCATATCTCCGGAAAAGTCCGGCAGATCCGATATTCCGGACTCACGTCGAAGCCCTGCTCCGCCATCCACTCCAGAGTCTCCGAATGGGACGAGAAAGTGCGCCCCCGGCACACTTCCAGGTTGAACACAAAGATGTCCAGCCCCCGCTCCCGGACGATGCTGCTGTCCAGCTGCCGCAGGGTCCCCGCAGCGATGTTGCGCTGGTTCTGATACAGCTTCCCGCCGGTCTCGGCCTGTTTCCGGTTCGCCTTCTCAAAATTATCCTTTGTCATGTACACTTCGCCCCGGACCTCCACATAGGGAAGCTTTTCCCTGAGCACCTTGGGAAGAGCCCGGATCTCCATCACGTTTTCATATACGCTTTCACCGATCACTCCGTCGCCTCGGGTAATGGCTTCCTTCAGCTCCCCGTCGTAGTAGCGGAGCACCACGGACAGACCGTCGATCTTTTTCTCCACCACGAAGACCGGATCTGCGATCTCCTCCCGGATCCGGGTGTAAAAGGCTTCGATCTCCTCCTTTGAGAAGCCGTCCTGAAGGCTGATCACCGGCACATCGTGCTCAACTTTTCGGAGTTCCCGCTTGGCAGCGGTGCCCCCTACCTTCTGAGTCGGTGAGTCCGCGGATGCAAACTCCGGGTGGTCCGCCTCCAACGCCCGCAGTTCCCGGGACATCACATCGTATTCGAAATCCGAGATCTCCGGATCATCCTGATTGTAATACCGGTCATTGTGATATTCCAATTGTTTGCGAAGCTCGTCGATTCGGGCCTTCGCCTGTTCCTTATCCATTCCGATTCCTTTCTCACTGTTGAAAAGGCTGTAGACCTATCGGCACCGCATTGGACGCCCTGTGATTTGCCGCAGGGGCATTAAGGAACGCCGGTACTTAACGATCGGCGAGCTCCGAAGGAGCGAAGACGGAGCTTAGTACCGCTGCGTGACGCTCATGAGCGAGAGCGTCCCCGAGGTAAATGCACAGGGCGTAAACGCGGTGCCTTCGCTGCTACAGCTTCTTCAACTTCACAATACTGGCGTCAAACACCTTCGTGCCAAATTCATCGAAGATGATGGTGATCATTTCATCCCGGCCTTCTTTTTTGACGCCGACCACCATTCCTTCGCCATACTTTTTATGTTTTACCCGCTCCCCGCCGGAGAACTCACCGGCAGCGGCAGGTATCGTCGAACTTTCTTTGGCTGCCGGCTTTCTGCCTTTCGGCACCACGTTCATCATCTGTTTTTCCAGATCATAGATCCGGTCGGAAGTGAATCTTTCACCGCCAAAACTCCGGTTCTGTCCCGCGGGCTTATTGTCGCTTTCGTATTTCTGGGCGAAGTCCTCTGCCACTTCATCCAGGAACCGGGACTCTACCCGGTAATTATCCACCTTTCCGAAGATCAGCCGCTGGGCCGCTCCGGACATGTAAAGGATCTCCTTGGCCCGTGTCATTCCCACATAACACAGCCGGCGCTCCTCTTCCAACTCCTCGGGGCTGTCGAAGGCCCGGCTCCCCGGGAAGGATCCTTCTTCCATCCCCGGCATAAAGACCACCGCAAACTCCAGCCCCTTGGCGCTGTGCAGCGTCATCAGGGACACCGCGTCTTCGCTGTCATCCCGGTTGTCCACATCCGTCAGCAGAGCGATCTTCTCCAGGAATTCTTCGTAGGTCCCGTCGGGATCCTGGTCTTCGAAGTCATAGATCACCGACTTGAATTCCATCAGATTCTCGATCCGGCCCGCTGCTTCGATGGTATTCTGGGCTTCCAGTGATTGCATGTATCCGGACTCCCGCAGCAGGTCGTCATAGATCTCCGAGATCTTCCGAATGTTCCGTTCCTCCGAGAATTTCCGGATCATATTCACGAACTGCCGGGCGTTGACCTCCGCTTTCCCGGAAAGGGCATCCAATCCGTCGCCCTTTTCCAGGACCTCAAAGATGCTGACATCCGTCAGTCCCGCCAGTACATCCAGTTTTTCCAACGACTTGTCACCGATCCCCCGCTTGGGTTCGTTGATGACCCGACGGAAAGAGATATTGTCATTCGGATTCTGGATCAGTCTCATATAGCAGAGAAGGTCCTTGACTTCCTTCCGGTCGTAGAAACGGGTCCCGCCGATGACCCGGTAAGGGATGTCCTGCCTGGAAAAGCTCTCTTCAAATCCACGGGACATACTGTGGGTCCGGTAGAGGACCGCTATATCCGAATAGGAATAGCCCTGGTCTTTCATTTTGTGGATCTCCCGGGCCACGTGGAAAGCTTCATCCCGGTCCGTAGCCGCTTTATAGATCCGGATCTTTTCCCCTTCTTCTTTCGACGTCCACAGGGTCTTGCCCTTCCGTTCCGTATTGTGCCGGATCACGGAATTGGCTCCCCCCAGGATATTCCCGCAGGAACGGTAATTCTGCTCCAGTTTAATGATCCTTGCCCCCGGGAAATCCTCTTCAAACTCCAGGATATTCCGGATCGTAGCTCCCCGCCACTGATAAATGCACTGATCCTCATCCCCCACGGCGCAGATATTCCCGTGGGCTCCTGCCAGCAGGTTCACCATCCGATACTGGATCTCGTTGGTATCCTGGTATTCGTCGATCATGATATACCGGAACCGGTCGCTGTAGATCTCCAGCACTTCCGGGTCCTGCTCCAGGAGTTCCACTGCTTTGATCAGCAGATCATCGAAATCCAGAGCATTGTATTTTCTGAGTTTATCGGTATAACGGCGGTAAAGCTCCGCCAGGTTCTTCTCCCGAAGCGACGCGGCCTCCAGTTCTGCCTGAGCCGGAGGGATCGCCTGGTTTTTCCAGTTGCTGATGGCCGCCAGCACAGAAGCGGCGGGAAAGAGCTTGTCGCTGAGTTCCGAATCCGTCAGGCACTCCCGGATCACTGCTTTCTGATCCGTCGTATCGTAGATCGTAAAATCCTTCCCGTATCCCAGCCGGTCGATGAACCGGCGCAGGATCCGCAGGCAGGCTGCGTGGAAGGTCATGACCCACATGCCCTGTGTGTTCTCCACCAGGGATTCGATCCGCTCCCGCATCTCATTCGCTGCTTTATTGGTGAAGGTCACCGCCAGAATATTATAGGGATCCACCCCTTTTTCCCCGATGAGGTACGCGATCCTCCGGGTCATGGTGGTGGTCTTGCCGCTTCCGGCTCCGGCAATGATCAGCAAGGGGCCTTCCGTGCACAGGACCGCCTCCCGCTGTTTATCATTCAAATTCTTTAAGTAATCCATAGATGTCTCCAGTCTTGAGTCTTAAGTCTTGAGTCTTAAGTCTCTAGTCTTCAAATAAACACGTCCCTCCGATGAATTCCTTCAGCAGGGAGTTGTTGAGGATGGCACTTTCGTCCGGCAGCTCTAGGAAATAGGACAGCATCTTCAGCAGCCGCTGTGCGTCGATGTATTCCGGGTCCTCCTCCTTCACTTCCTTCAACAGAGGCTCCGCATATTTTTTCAGCACTGCCAACTCATAGGGCAGAGCCGAATTGAACATCATGTCCGCCTCTTCCTGGAAGGGGAAAATGTTCTTCTCTTCACCGGCCCGCACGACGCTCCAGGTCTTCAGGGATTCCTTGGCACTCTTCCCCCGGGTCCGGGCATCCCGCACCATCCGCCGGAAGATCCGGGCATCCGAGGTGTAAATCCGGTTATGGGAGTCTACGCCCAGGGCCGTCAGCGGGCTGATGTAGATCTTGAATTTTTCCTTGCTCAATACGTTTTTGGTCAGTTTATCGTTCAGCCCATGGATCCCTTCGATGATAATGGTGTCACTGTGGTTCATCTTCGTGATCCGCTTGCCGAATTCCTTCTTGCCGGAAATAAAATCATACACCGGCACGTCCACTTCTTTCCCCGCCAGCAGGTCGTTGAGCTGTTGGTTGAACAGTTTCACATCTACTGCCTCCAGGTCTTCAAATTTATAATTGCCTTTTTCGTCCTTTTCCACGAGCTCCCGGTCCACAAAGTAGTCGTCGGTGGAAAGGGTGATCACCCTTTTGCCGTGGACATTGAGCTGGACCGCCAGCCGCTGGGCAAAGGAAGTCTTTCCGGAGGAACTGGGACCGGCGATCAGCACGATCCGCTTCCGGGTGTTGACGATGCTGTCGGCGATCTGGGCGATCTTCTTTTCGTGCATGGCTTCGGATACCTGGATCACACGGCGATAGGTGCCCTTTTCAATGGACCGGTTCAGATATGCCACGTAAGGGATCTGGATCATATCCATCCATTCGTCTGTTTCCTTGAAAGTGGCATTCAGCAGGTGGTTGTGCTGGAACTCCGGCAGTTTCCGGGGGTCCGCCGCGGTGGGCAGCCGCAGGATCACAGATCCGTCCACCATCACCACGTCAAACACCGGCACGCACCCGGTCGAAGGGGGCAAAGCGCCGTAAAAATAGTCCCACAGATCTCCTAATTTATAGATGCTGGAAACCGGCTTGTTCCGATAATCCAGGAGCTTGGTCTTACTCTTCTGATATTTGCTGGAGAGCAGCAGCGCCTTGACGCCCTCCGTCTCCATCTTGTATTTTTCAAATTTCTCATCGGCGGCGATGATCTCCTTCATCCGATCCCGGATCTGATCCACCGCTTTTTCATCCAGCCACCCCACATAAGGGCTGATGTTGCACAGGACCCCTTTGTCCAGAGAATACTGGACCCTTACCACGGATTCCAGCCCGAACAGGTCGCAGACGGCCCGCACCAGGATGAATACCAGAGCCCGCTCCATGGCCCGGTAACCGTTGAAGTTCTCTGCCGTCAGAAAGTCGATGACCTTGTGGTCCTCTTCCACGGTCCGGAACAGTTCCCGGATCTTATATCCCGCCAAAGCGATGAGGATCCGGCATTGCGGGTCGGTATCATAGGGTTTTGCCAGTTCTAAAAGGGGCGTCCCCACGGCCGCCTCTACTTCGCCGACCTTTTCCCCGTTTTTCCTCAGTTCCAATTTGACCATTTTTGGTTTTTTATCACTCATACCTGACCTCCTGTCTTCAATCTCCAATCTTTTAAAAAACACTGGCGTCGGGTCGTCCATGTCCGCCAGTGCATGTTCGTTATCTTCCCGCTGTCAGCTTTTGCAGCAGCTCCATCTGTTCTTTCTGGCTCTCTTCCAGGGCACGGAACCGTTCCGTCATTGCGGAGGACTGTTCCAGCATCTGCTTGTAATCCTTCAGTCTTTCTTCCGTTTCTGCCAGCTTCTCTTTCAGTGTCTCGTTTTCCCGATACACTTCCACCAGGATCTCCAGAAGTTCGTCTCTCTTCATGTTTTTCAGAGCAGACTCCCGGGATTCACCATTATTTTCATCCTCGTTCCCGGTCTTCCCCTTCCGGTTCAGACCCGGGATGCTGAGACCCTGAAGGGACTCCTTCCATTTATTCTGCATGCTCTTCTCCGTCTACTCTTCTTCCAGGTCTACCACGTCTTCCGATATGAGCCGGTCAAATTCCGCTGCCACTTTTTCAAATTCCGCGTCATCTTCAATGTCCAGCATTTCAAATTCATCTTCGTTCATCTCCCGGTATCCGTACAGATAGATATCCTCGGATCCATCATTGGGGATCAGGGCGATGTATTCCTTTCCCTCCACATCGAAAACGCCCATAATCTCGCATTCGATTTCCTTGCCGTCTTCAAATTCCAGTGTCAGAAAATTATCATCATCATTGTCCGCCGGAGCACCGGCGCTGCCTCTTCCTTTATTCTCAGTCATTGGGTTCTCCTTTCATTCATTTTCCTGGAGCTCGGAGCCGGGAGCTATGAGCTCCCAGCTTCCGGCTTATTACGCCAATAATTTCGCTCTTACTTCATCTGCCACATCTTTTCCTTTCAGGACCTCCAGGAGTTTCAACCCGAATTCGATGGCAGTTCCAGGTCCCCGGGATGTGATCAGCTTCCCGTCCATCACGACCTTCTCCACCACCACGGTGGCTTCGTCAAAATCATCTCCGCAGCCCGGATAACAGGTCACGGTCTTTCCGTCGATGAGGCCGTTCCGGTGAAGGGCGATGGGAGCGGCGCAAATGGCACCGATCCATTTGCCCTGATCCTGATACTCCTTCAGCTTCTGTGCCAGACCCCGGTGAGCGCTCAGGTTATTGACCCCGGGCTGTCCTCCCGGCAAAACGATCATTTCTCCCAGACTGTAATCCACTTCTTCAAACAGCCTGTCGCACTGCACACCTATGCCCCTTACGCTTTTCACGATCCGCTCTCCGGTCACCGACACCGTCTCTGCGTCCACGCCGCCCCGGATGAGGATGTCGATGGTGGCCATCGCTTCGATCTCTTCAAAGCCTTCCGCCAGGTGTACATATACTTTTTTGTCCATAACGCATTCTCCTTTTTCTCCGGTTTTTACAGACGCATACTTATTTTTATTATACCACAGAATAGAAAAAAATTTTCAACAAAATAACTCGGCAGACAGTTGATAAATATGGCAAAATGTGATAAGTTAAAAGGTAACATAAGCTATTTAAGAGGGTTCGTTCCCTCAGGAGGAAGGAGTGTAAGTTATGCGTGCAAAACAACTTTCGGTATTCATCGAAAATAAAAAAGGTCATATCGCATCCCTTGCCCTGGCGATCAAGAATATGGGCATCGATATTCGTGCGATTTCTGTTTTCGACACCAACGAATTTGGGATCTTAAGATTGGTCGTGGACGATCCGGAGGCCGCTTTGACTGCAGTCCGTGAAGCCGGTTATGCCGCAAAGATCAGCGAGATCCTGGCAGCCGAGATCGCAGACAAACCGGGCGCACTTCACGAGATTTTCGCTCTGTGTGATGAAAACGACATCAACATCGAATATATCTACTCCTTTGTTATGAAAGCGGATGTAAAACCGCTGATCATCATGAAAGTGGATAAAATGGATGAAGCCACCGAGATCTTCGAAAAGAACGGGATCCGCATCGTGAGCGCAGAAGAACTGTATGCCAAATAAAAACCAAATGAGACCGAAATTATTGAATCACTATAAAAAACACTCCGTTTCCTGAGACGATACGGAGTGTTTTTTTATGGTTCTGTTTTTTTGCTGTTGAAGTGTTCCTTCACCGCTTCCGCCACTCTCTTGTTCATGCCGGGGGCTTTTTCCAGCTCTTCCACCGTGGCCTGTTTGATCTTCTCTACACTGCCGAAGTGTTCCAGCAGCTGGTTCCGGCGTTTTTCTCCAATGCCGGGGATCTCGTCCAGCACGGACTTGGTCATGGCCTTGCTGCGAAGGCTTTTGTGATAATCGATGGAGAAGCGATGGACCTCTTCCTGGATGAAGTAGATGAACTTGAACACTTCGTCATTTTCCTTCAGCCCGCAGAGCCGTCCGTCGATCACCAGGTCCCGGGTCCGGTGTTTGTCATCCTTCACCATTCCCACCACCGGCACGTCGATGCCCATGGCCCGGGTCACCGCTTCCACGGCAGCGGCCTGCTTGTCTCCGCCGTCGATCAGCAGCAGATCCGGCAACCGCTCGAACCCGTTGTTCCGGCCGGTCTTCTGGGCTTCCTTATAATTCTTGAACCGTCGATAAATGACTTCCTGGAGGCTGCCGTAATCATTGGGCCCTTCGATGGTCTTGATCTTGAATTTCCGGTAATCCTTGGGGCGCTTCATCCCATTTTCAAAGACCACCATCCCTCCCACAGAATGGACGCCGGAGGTGTTGGAGATATCGTAGGCCTCGATCCGGCGAAGCTCCCGGTCCAGTCCCAACAGTTCCTGGAGTCCGGCTTCCAGCCTCTCCGTCTTGTCCTGCCGGTTTTTGACCCTCTTTTCAAAGGTCTCCAGAGTCTGGGTCACATTCAGGACCCCCATTTCCAGCAGGGCTTTTTTATCTCCCTTTTGGGGCACGAAGATCTTCACTTTGCTGCCCTTCATCTCTGAGAGCCAGGCCTCGATGGCCGGGAATTCCTCTCCCATGGATTCCACCAGGATCTCCTTCGGGATCAGGGACCCATCACAGTAATACTGTTTCATGAAGGCTGCGATCTTCTCCTCCCGGCTCTGCTCCAGGGTGGCGCCGATCCGGTAGCTTTCCCGTCCGGTCATCTTCCCGTCCCGAACGTAGAAGAGCATGATATTGGTGCCCTCGTCCACATCCGCGGACACGATCACATCCACCTCGTTAGATGCGCTGGTAACAATCTTCTGCTTTTCCCGGAGCATCTGGATCGCGATGATGTCGTCCCGGTACTCCGCCGCCTTTTCAAAATCCAGGGCCTCCGATGCTTCCTCCATTTTTGTCTTCAGCCGTTTTTCCATCTCCCGGCTGTTTCCCTGAAGAAAGTCCAACACTTCCCGGATCATCTCGCCGTAATCTTCCGGAGACGTCTTCCCGTCGCAGACCCCTCTGCAGAGGTTGATGTGGTAGTTCAGGCAGTGTCCGGAACCTTCGGGAAAGCTCTGAGTGGCGCACTTTTTCAGGGGATAGACCTTGTTCAGGAAGTCGATGATCAGGTTCACCGACCCCACATCCGTATAAGGGCCAAAGTATTTCCCCCCGTCCCGGACCACCCGCCGGGTCTTGATGACCCGGGGAAAGGTCTCGTCCAGCGTGACCTTGATATAGGGATAGGTCTTATCGTCCCGCAGCAGCACGTTGTACCGGGGCATGTATTTTTTGATGAGGTTGTTTTCCAGGATCAGGGCTTCCATTTCCGAACCGGTGATGATGTATTCGAACTCGTCGATGTCTTTCACCAGCGCCCGAACCTTCGGCGTCAGGTGTTCCGGGGCCTGGAAATACTGGCGGACCCGGTTCCGAAGGGAAATGGCCTTCCCCACGTAGATCACCTCGCCAAAAGCATCCTTATACAGGTATACTCCCGGTTTATCCGGGAGTATACGCAGGTTTTCTTGTATATCAAACATTTTTATTCCTTAAAAATCCTTGTGACCGGCGATCAGTTCCTGCTTCAGCGTCCACAATTTTTCCGACAGGTCCACATAATAGGTATGAGGATTCTCGAACCGCTTTACTTCCTGCCAGAGGGTATCCAGCTGGTCGCTGCAGTAATTCCGGATCTCTTCCGTGGACGGAAGGTCATAGACTCTCTTGCCATCCTTGAAGATCGGCACTGCCAGCTCTCTGGTGTAGTAATCGGTGATCTTCTTTCTCTTCCAGACGAATTCCGGGTTGAAAATCTCGTAGGGTTCATTTTCATCAAAGGACTCATCTCTCAGCATCACCACGTCGGCGACCGCCTTGTCGGTGAACTTATCGTAGAAACGAATGGCCTTTTTGAATCCGGGGTTGGTGATCTTCTCAGTGTTTTCGCTGATCTTGATCCGGGGGCGGATCTGATCCTCTTCTTCCACCGCCACCAGCTTGTATACGCCGCCGAAGACCGGAGCCGACTTGGAAGTGATCATCTTTTCACCCACACCGAAGGAGTCGATGGCTGCATTCTGCATCAGCATGTCCTCGATCAGGTATTCATCCAGAGAATTGGAAGCGATGATCTTGCAGTCGTGGAATCCGTTCTGGTCCAGCATGGCTCTCGCCCGACGGGACAGATACGTGATGTCGCCGCTGTCGATACGGATGGACATCTTTTCCGGTTTGAACTCCTCGAAAACTTTCATGGCGTTGGGAACGCCGCTCTTTAATACATCATAGGTATCCACTAACAGAGAACAGTTGTCCTGGTGAAGTTTTGCATAAGCCCGGAAGGCTTCCAGTTCATCATCGAAGACCTGGATCCAGCTGTGGGCCATGGTGCCGGTGGCCGGTACACCGTAGTCGATGTCCGCTTTCACGCAGGCACTGGCAGCCGCGCCGGCGATGTACGCCGCTCTGGCTCCTAAGATCGCCGCGGATTCTCCGTGGGCTCTCCGGGAACCGAATTCCATCACCGCTCTGCCCTTGGCCGCCCGGGCGATCCGGGATGCCTTGGTGGCGATGAGGCTCTGATGATTCATGACTAATAAAATGTAGGTTTCCACCAACTGTGCTTCGATCAGCGGTGCTCTCACTGTGAGAAGAGGCTCTCCCGGGAATACCGGTGTCCCTTCCGGGATCGCCCAGATGTCTCCGGTAAAGGTGAAGTCCTTCAGATAAGCCAGGAACTCTTCCGAGAATCCGCCTTTCTTCCGGAGATAATCCAGATCTTCCTCCGAGAACTTCAGGTTTTCAATGTATTCCACTACGCTCTGGAGCCCTGCTGCGATGGCAAAGCCCGCGCCGTCCGGGTTCTTCCGGTAAAACACATCGAAATAGGCGATGGTATCCTTTTTACCGCTTTCAAAATATCCGCTTCCCATTGTCAACTCGTAGAAATCCACGAGCATGGTCATGTTCTGACTTCTTTCCATTTTAACTACTTACCCTCCGCTGCATCAATGATCTCGAAGGGATTGGTCCCCTTAAGATTGATTTCAAAATATACTTCGGTGCCGTTTTCTTCCATAAAGTATACGGCCATGGTATTGGTCAGGGTGATCTGGTGACCGCCCTTGTCATAGGTCTCCACCGCATTCAGCGGCAGGATCATCCGGGAGGTCTTCCCCATTTTATCGAACCAGGCTTTAGCCGTCAGGCAGAATTGCATTACGCAGATGTCCGTGCACACGCCGGTGATCACAAAGTCTGTGATATCCGGGTGGTCCGCCAGCCACTGCTGGAATTCCTCCTCCAGGAATCCGTTGGTGGAGGACTTGACAATATAATCATAACCGCCTTCCTCTGCGATCTCTCTGACGATCTCCGCTTCTGAGGTCCCTTTTACGCAATGTTCCGGGTAACGGTCGAATTCCGGAGAGTCCTTTTCATGACAGTCTCCAAAGGCAACGACCGGCATCCTGTTTTCCTTGAAATACTTCATCAGGTCTACGATGGGTTCGATGATGTCTTCTGCCAGATCGTTCTTCATCTGGCCTTCCCGGACAAACCCGTTCACCATATCGATAATGACCAGCGCCGTCTTGTCCCGGTTCAGCATTTCCGCTCTCAGAGCCGGCTTATCCCACATCATTCCATAGATTCCCTGGAAGGTGGTCTTTGCTTTCTCCATGACTGCTATTTCCTACCTTTCTGCAGCACGCCCTTTAAATACTGCCCGGTGAGGGAGTTTTCCTGTTCGGCGATGTCCTCCGGCGTTCCTGCTGCTACTACAGTACCGCCCCGATCGCCGCCTCCCGGGCCCAGATCGATGATGTAGTCGCTGACTTTGACTACATCCAGATTGTGTTCAATCACTATTACAGTATTACCCACCTCTGTCAACCTGTCAAGTACTTTGATCAATTTATTTACGTCTTCAAAATGCAGACCGGTAGTGGGTTCGTCCAGGAT
>CADBSL010000062.1 GCA_902797345.1 uncultured Eubacteriales bacterium | reverse complement strand
TGGATACCGGATCCACCCAGCGGACCCGGTACTCCCGGAAATCCTCTTCGCAAAAGTACCCGCCGGTGTTCCGGGAATGGTCCACGAACCTTTTCATCAGCTCGCCGGTATACAGGTCTTCACACTCCGTCTCTGCCAACGTCCGAAGGGTCTTCGCCAGCCCGGGATTCCGGAAGATCTCCCCGGCCTCATAACTCCTGCCATCCTTCGTGAACAACTCCATCCAGGGTCCAAAGAGCGCCGGATCCTCTTCCGCAAGCTCCCGGAAATGCTCCACATCCCGGCGCAATTCCTTTAGTCCCGTCACCGGGAAGGGAAAGCCTTCCTCAGCGTATCGGATCGCCGGCGTCAAAAGCTCCTCCATGGGCAAAGTCCCGAACCGTGCCCGGAGCTCCGCCCAGGCCTTCGGTGCCCCCGGCACCATCACCGGCAGCCACCCATCCGAGGGGACTTCATTAAAGCCCTTCTTCAGGACCTCCTCCCGGCTCAGCGCCTTTGGCGACACCCCCGAGCCGTCCAGCCCGTAAAGCTTTCCGTCCACCCAGGCGATCATAAAACAATCGGATCCGATGCTGTTTCCCGTAGGCTCCAAAAGAGGCATAGCCGCCGCCATGGCGATGGCAGCATCCACCGCATTTCCACCTTTCCGCAGTATCTCCACCCCGATCTGTGATCCGATCGGGGACACAGAACAACACATCCCTTCCTGAGCAAAGATGGTATTTCTCCTAGAAGGATATCGGTATTTTAATGAATCGAATCTCATTTCCATTCTCCATCCTTTCCTTCATCCATTACCATCCAAACCAATAGGACAGGTCTACCGTGTTTCCCGAGATCCCGGGCACCACCGCCGTAGCAGTGTACTGCCAAGCCTGATAATCCTCTACGGACGGCCGGGCTTTCCATGCCGGTGCCCACAGGAACCAAGAGGACAATTTCTCGTAATTCAGGTATCCACTCATCCAATCACCGGAAGCGTAGAGCCCCGCTTCATACCCGTACTCTTCGATCCGCTTCAGAAAAGCTATAAGGCACTGTGTCCGGACAGCCGGATCCAGATCATTCAGACCCGCTCGGCCGCCCCATTCCGAATCTAAAAATACCGGGAAGGATAAATGATAGGGGGCGATCAACCTTGCACAGTAATCCGCCTCCTGGACCGCTTCCTGAACCGTTAGCGCAGAGGTAAACCAATAAACGCCCATCGGGATCCCCAGTTTCTGGCACATTTCTGCATTGGCCTGGAATCTGGGATCCCGGCCGCAGGATCCTCTCGAACCTCTGTAACCGCAACGGAGGATGGCTCCTTCAAAGATCCCGCTGTTCTTCGCTGTCCGCCAGTTGATATTCCCCTGGTGCTGAGAAACATCCACCACCCGCCTGTACCGTTGCACCGGGATCCGGATCGTATTGACCGGCTCGCCATTTTCCATGCCTGGCAGATATGCATCCAGATAACAGGACCCCTGATCCATAAAAGAAATCACGTCCACCAGGGCTCTCCAATTTCCGTTCTCTGTTTTTTCAGCCGTTGCAAGGACCGATTTGACCGGGTCTCTCTGAGACCCCCTGGCTTCGATCGTCAGCGAAGGGACTTCTTCGTCCACGCCGAGAATATCCACGTAAACCATGCCCTTGCCCGCATCTTCCGCGGTCATAAAGTACTCCGGTTCGACTTCGAAGGAGGTGTCCTCCAGGTGTACCAACCGAACACGGTCCCCGGAATCCGTTAACGCGGACAAACTGATATAGTAGGTCCCGAAGTGGTTCCCAAAGGATCCCACATTCATTACACTCTCGTAACGATCGTCTTTAGAAGCCTCCATCTGGAACCACCGAAGATCGCTTTGATCCTCTTCGGTCCACACCGACACCCGAACTTCCTGAGGTTCGATGCTTCCTCTGTTCTCAACGCTGAGAAGCATCGTCCCGTTCGTCCCATTGATTTGAGGTTCCACCCATTCCACTTCCGGGCGTTCTGATTTCCGCAGAGCTTCCACCTCCACCGATTCTGCTATACTGCGGTACAGGAAGGTCATCACCTGTGCCCTGCTGCAGATCGACCCGGGCGAAAATGTCTTCAGATCCATCCCATTCGTGACGCCGTTTTTCAGCGCCCAGAATACGGCCGCACCATAATAGCTGTCCGATCCCACATCCGAAAAATTCGACCGGATCCCGTCGTCCGGAGACCCTCTGTAGCGCCACAAAAAGGTCACGCACTGGGCGCGGGTACAGGTTTGATCCGGATCAAACAGGTCTCCCGTCATCCCCTGAGTGATCCCCTTTTCTACCGCCCATAAAACTGCATTCCGGTAGTAGGCATCTTCCGGCACATCCGAAAAAGGATTCTCTGCGAAAACCGGCTCCGGTTCGCCGGCTGCCCTCCACAGAAAAGTCAATATTTGGGCACGGGTGCAGGATTCTTCCGGGCCAAAAGCCCCTTCCCGGATCCCAGTGGTCAATTGGTTTTCCAACGCCCAGTGGACCGGGCGATAATACCATGAAGACGGATCCTCCACATCCGAAAAAATAACCGGAGGGGTCTCCGTCCCGATCGTCGGTTCTTCCGCCCCGATCAGCGTGTCCTCCGTCCCGGTCTCCTCCGCATACACTATAGTCGCCATCCCTAAGAGCAGGACCAGGCCGATCCCGATCAGGATCCACCGGCCCATCCTTTTGATGCTTTCCTGTTGGCAATTCGTCCATATCTTTATCGTCATTTCGTTTATCACACTTTTCGTCCTCACCCCACTACCGAAGTCAGATGACTGCGGTGGTGCCGATAATCCAACGCATCAAATATTCATTTCCATTCCACGTTCATTGATCTGAAACGCTCCCTGCCGCTTCCGGTCCACCGGCCTCCGGCAGGAAGGATTCCTCCTCCAGTTCCGGCAGTTCACTCAGGTTTTCGATGCCGAAATGACGCAGGAACAGGTTCGTGGTGCCGTATAGGATCGGCCGCCCGACGGCTTCCGACCGGCCCGTTTCTTCGATCAGACCCTTCTGCACCAGTCCCTCCAGCACGTAAGAACTCCGGACGCCGCGGATGGACTCGATCTCCCCGCGGGTCACCGGCTGCCGGTAGGCGATGATCGCCAGCACTTCCAACGCAGACCGGGACAGCTTTTTCTCCCGGACCGGGTTGCAGAGCCGCTCGATGGCCTCCCGGTTCTCCTCCGCGGTGCAGAGCTGGAAACAGTTCCCGAACCGCTGGATCCGGATCCCTCCGGCCCGGTCGTCGTATTCCGCCTGCAGTTCTTTCAGGCATTCTGTGATCAATATCTCCTCCGCATCCAGCGCCTTCGCTGCGGTCTTCGCCTCCAACGGCTCTCCCCAGACGAAAAGCATGGATTCCAATGCGGATTTCATCATGGCTCTGTCGGTCATTGTTCTGCTCCCTCTATCGTGATCTCTCCGAAATTCACTTTCTGTTTTACCTTGATCCGTCCGGCGCGCATCATCTCCAGCATGGCGACAAAGGCCACCGCCACCTCGTATCGGTCCTCGCACTCGGACATAACTTCCCGGAAGGTGACCCGTTTGCTAAGCTTCAGGAATTGCCGGATCCGGTTCATCTTATCCCGAATCCCGATCCGGGCCCTGGCCCGGGCGCTCTGTTCGTAACGGTTCTGGATATCTTCCAGTTTGCGCCGCTTCTCCAAAAATTCCAGAAAAACTTTCATGAACCGGTCCGGGTCCAGCACCAGCACATCGAAAGCGTGGTCGTTGTCGTATTCCGACAGATCCTCCCGGGGTTTATACCACCGGTCCAAAACGGTCTCCTCCCGCTTTTCCAGAAGGGAGGCTGCCTGCTTGAACTTCTTGTATTCCAGGATCTTCTGCACCAGTTCTTTCCTCGGGTCATCGGGAAGTTCCTCCTCCGGATCCTCCCGGCTCCCGGGCAGCAGCATCTTCGATTTGATCTCGATCAGCGTGGCCGCCAACACCAGGAATTCCGCAGACACATCGATGTTCTGGCTCTTATATTCTTCTATCGCCTCCAGGTACTGCTCCGTGATCTCCGAAATGCGGATGTCGTAAATGCTCATCTCCGCCCGTTCGATCAGGTACACCAACAGGTCAAAGGGTCCCTCGAAGACTTCCAGTTTTACCTTATATGACATAGTTTTACCTTTCTTGAATAAGATATTATATCATACTTCACACGCTTTATCTACCGATTCTGCCGGAAGTATGGTACAATATGTTGTAAGAAAACCATGAAAGGAAATAAACAAAATGGAAATCAAAGATATCTGTTCTCATATCGATCATACACTGTTATCCCCCACGTCCACCTGGGATGAGGTCCGGGCGATCTGCGAGGAAGCCCTGGAGTACAGGGCCGCTTCGGTCTGCATCCCACCCTGCTACGTGAAGGACGCCGCAAAGTTTCTGGCGGGCCGGGTGCCGGTGTGCACGGTGATCGGCTTCCCAAACGGCTACTCCACCACCGCCGCAAAAAAAGAAGAGACCCTCCAGGCCATCCGGGACGGCGCTGAGGAGATCGATATGGTGATCAACGTGGCCTTCCTGAAGGACGGCCGGGGAGACGAGGTCTGGGAAGAGATCGCAGCTCTTCGGAAAGCCGCTGCCGGGAAGATCCTGAAGGTCATCGTAGAGACCTGCTACCTGACAGAAGAAGAAAAGGAATTGATGTGCCAGATGGTCAAAGAGACCGGTGCGGATTACATCAAGACCTCCACGGGCTTTGGCACCGGAAACGCCACCTTCGAAGACGTGGCACTCTTCGCCCGCTGCCTGGCGGGATCCGGCGTGAAGATCAAGGCTTCCGGCGGGATCCGGACTTGGGAGGATGCGAAGAAGTTCCTGGCTTTGGGGGCGGACCGGTTGGGGTCCTCGGCACTGATCAAGTCGCTGGTTTGATCCCCCTCTCAGGCTGCTTCGCAGCCAGCTCTCCCCCAGGGGAGAGCCAGGATCGTTAATAGTGCAGCAGCCCCCAGGGGAGAGCCAGGATCGTTAATAGTGCAGCGCCCCCCCAGGGGAGAGCCAGGATCGTTAATAGTGCAGCGTCCCCCAGGGGAGAGCCAGGATCGTTAATAGTGCAGCGCCCCCCTAGGGGAGAGCCAGGATCGTTAATAGTGCAGCGCCCCCCAGAGGAGAGCCAGGATCGTTAATAGTGCAGCGCCCCCCAGGGGAGAGCCTGGGATCGTTAATAGTGCAGCGCCCCCCAGAGGAGAGCCTGGGATCGTTAATAGTGCAGCGCCCCCCAGAGGAGAGCCTGGGATCGTACGTCGTGCTCTTGCCTCCCCCCTTGGGGGGAGGTGTCACCGAAGGTGACGGAGAGGGGCCGCAAAAAAGCCGGGAGCTTCGAGCTCCCAGCTTTTTTATTTCCCTAATATCAATTCTTTCAGCATTTTGAACAACCGTATGAGCGGATTTTCATTCACGGCATTTTTGTAGCTGTTCACCGGCATCACGTGGGTCGACGTAAAGGCATCCTGGGTATAGTCCAGGTTCAACCGGTGGTTCTTGAAGGTATCGGTCCCTTTCAGAAAATACCGGTACCCCATGAAGGAAGGATCCGCGTCCCAGGTGGGGTCTGCCTGATACCAGTACCCATCGATCCGGACCATATTCCAGGCGTGATCCCCCCAGCCGTCCTGGCCCAAGGCGATCCCATCCACCATCAACACCTCCAGGCCGGCATACCGGCACATGGCGTAGAACAAGGTGGCGTATCCCTGGCACACCGCCCGCCCGTTGATCAGTGCAGAATAGGCCGTGTAAGCCATATCGTAATCGGAATCATCCCCCGCCAGGTGGGCCTGATAGGCTTCCGTGTCGTAGACCACATGGCTGGTGATATAGTCGTAGATGGCGCTGCATTTCTCGTATTCCGTCTTGTCCTCCAACTCCAGCCCGGCCATCACTTCCTGGAGCCGCGCGTCGAATTCCGCTTCCTGCTCCGCCGTGGTCCGGTAGGTGATGTTGGTGAAGACCACCTTCCACCGGTCCGGATCTGTACCGATCTTCTGGGTGGAAACTTCGCACCCCTTCACATTGCTCTTCAGATAGGCGCCGGTGTTGTAGGAATCGGCGATTTCCTCGCTGCAGGCCGCATAAAAGAGTTCATCCCGCATGGCGTTGTCCTTGGTGAAATCATCCCAGGAATAGAAATACACCACCGCGGTATCCTGCCGTGCCACCATGGCATTCTGCAGGTTCTTCACCGCGTCGCTGAGGCGCTGGGCCCCCAGGCCATAGGAAGTCACCGGCGCCGCGATCAGCGCCAGGATCACCACCAACACGATATTGAGTTTGATCCACTGATTCTTCTTCTTCACTCTCTAACACCTTAATAGCCCAAATACCGATACAGCATCGTCGCCGCCTGGGCCCGGTTGGCCGCACCCTGCGGCGCTATCCGATTCTCCGGCATCCCGTTCACAATGCCTTCTCCAACAGCCCAGTTCAGGGAATTCAGTGCAAATTCCGAGACTTCATCCGCATCCGCGAAGGAGGCCAGATGATCTTCCTCCGGAAGGATCGGCTCTTCTTCTCCCAGCCAGTCATACCGGTACAGGAAGGTCGCCAGCTGTTCCCGGGTCAGGGTCATCTCCGGCCCGAACCGGTCTTCGTCCACACCGTTGGTGAGGCCCGTCTCCACGCCCCAGGCCACCGCATCCCGGTACCAGGCGTCTTCCGGCACGTCCGCAAAGGTCTCCACGGTTTCCGTTTCCGGGCTGCCCGCGATCCGGTACAGCAAGGTGATCATCATTCCCCGGTTCATGGTCAGATACGGAGAGAAGGCCCATTTGCTGGTCCCGGCGATGATGCCGTCCTCATTCAGCTTCCAGGCAGGATAATAGAAATAGTCGCTGGACGATACGTCCCGGAACCGGCAGACATCTTCATAATCGGACTCTTTGACCTGATAGTCCTGTTCCGAAAGCCCATATTTATTGTGGAATTCATCCGTCATGAACCGCTGGTCGAAGATGTGTCCGGGCATGGTGGCGGTCCCTTTGGCAAAGTACTGCTGCTGCCAGACCGCCCGGCCTTCATCCCAGGTGGCGTCCACCTGGTACCACAGACCGTCCAGCTGGATCATGTTCCAGGCATGGTTCTCATACCCTGCGCTGCCGGTGGCCTGTCCCGTGGCGATCAGCACCGGGATCCCCGCATACCGGCACATGGCGTAGAACAACGCCGAATAGCCCTGACAGACGGCTTTCCTCTCCACCAGAGCTCCATAGGCGGTGTAGGCGGTCTCGTGCCCCGCCGCACTGCCGTGCTGGTCCAGGTACGCCTGATAGGCGTCATAATCGTAGCTCACATGCTCCGTCACGTAATGGTAAATGGTCCGGTATTTCATGTAGTCCGACATAGGCCAGACATCCAGTTCATCCATGACCTCTTCCAAACGCGACATGAACTCCGCCTCCTGGGCCAGTGTCGTCTTGTATTGGATATTTTTAAAAGTGATCCTCCACTTGCTGAGTCCGCTGCGTCGGATGATGTAGCTGTGGCGGCTCCAGAGGCCCTGGAGGTACCCGCCGGCTGTGATGGTGTTGGCGATATCCTCGCTGAACGCCGGATACAGCAGATAATCCCGGGTGGCATTCTCCTGGGTGAAATCCACATAAGAGTCGATGTTCATCTCCACGGTAGTGCTGTGAGCCACCATGGCGTCCCGCAGGTAGAGGATGGCCTGATTCAGTGTCATATAGGTCTCTGCGTAGGTGGGCAGGACGGAAGTGAACACCAACATCAGGGTCAGGATCACGGCGAAAGTCTTTCGCCTGTTGTTTTTTCTTCTCATGTTTTTATCTATATTCTATCTCCGGGCTGAGGGGGCAGCCCTCAAGTAAAAAGCGATTATTTCGCCCAGTCAAGGGTCCGTCCGACGGCTTTTTTCCAGTCGGCGGCAAGCTGGGCCCGTTCTTCTTCATCCATATCCGGTTCGAAGATGGTCTCGATCTTCCGGCCTTCCCGGATCTCGGACAGACTTCCCCAGAAGCCCGTGGCCAATCCGGCCAGGTACGCCGCTCCCAGAGCCGTAGTTTCCCGGATCTCCGGCCGTTCGATCTTCACGCCGCAGATGTCCGATTGGAACTGCATCAGAAAATCATTGGCACAGGCACCGCCGTCTACCCGGAGACGGTCGATGGATACGCCGGATTCATCCTGCAGGGACTCCAAAAGCTCCATGCTCTGGAAGGCCATGGATTCCACCGCCGCCCGGATGATGTGCTCTTTTGTGGTCCCCCGGGTGATCCCCAGGATCGCTCCCCGGGCGTACATATCCCAGTGAGGCGCCCCGAGCCCCGTAAAGGCCGGCACGAAATACACGCCGCCATTGTCCGCCACGCTGAGGGCCGCCGCTTCGGAATCGGAGGACTTCTCCAGGATCTGGAGCCCGTCCCGCAGCCACTGGATCACCGCACCGCCCACAAAGACGCTGCCTTCCACGGCATACTGGACCCGGTCCTTTAAACTGATGCCGATGGTGGTCACCAGCTTCCCTTCCGAGATCCGGCACTCTTCTCCGATGTTCATCAACATAAAGCACCCGGTGCCATAGGTATTCTTCGCTTCCCCGCTCTCAAAGCAGGCCTGTCCGAAAAGGGCCGCCTGCTGGTCGCCGGCGATGCCGCTGATAGGCACCTCCGTGCCTTCTCCCGGCAGGTCGTAGTGCCCGTAGATCTCACTGGAAGTGCAGACCTTCGGCAGCATGCTCTCCGGGATGCCGAACAGCTCCAACAGCTCCGGATCCCACCGGAGTTCCCGGATATTGTAGAGCATGGTCCGGGACGCATTGGTCATATCCGTCACATGGACCTTCCCGCCGGTCATCTTCCACACTAACCAGGTGTCCACGGTGCCGAAGAGCAGTTCGCCCTTCTCCGCCCGCTCCCGGGCACCCTCCACGTGGTCCAGGATCCAGCGGATCTTCGTGGCGGAAAAATAGGAGTCGATCAACAGCCCCGTCTTTTCCCGCACGGTCTTCCCGTACCCTTTGCGGATGTACTCTTCGCACTCCGCCGAGGTCCGGCTGCACTGCCACACGATGGCGTTGTACACCGGCTCTCCGGTCTTTTTGTCCCAGACGATGGTGGTCTCCCGCTGGTTGGTGATGCCGATGGCCGCGATCTCCTCCGAGGTGATCCCGGCAGCCGCCACCGCTTCGTGCAATACCGCCATCTGGGTACTGTAGATGTCCATGGGGTCGTGTTCCACCCAGCCCGGCTTCGGGAAGATCTGGGGGAATTCCTTCTGGCGGACCTCCACGATATTCTTGTTTTTATCGAAAATGATGGCTCTGGAACTGGTGGTCCCCTGGTCCAGAGCGATGATGTACTTCTTCATACTTACTCCAGATAATTCGTGATCTTGGTGATCTCCCCGTTTTCCACGTAGATCCGGGGCACCCGCCGGCCGATCATGCACAGCAGCTCATAGGAGATCGTTCCGGCCAGAGCGGCCAGTTCGTCCACGGTGATCTCTTCGTCCCCGTCCCGGCCGAAGAGGGTCACCACGTCGCCTACTTCTACCCCCGGGATGTGGGTCACATCGATCATCAGCTGGTCCATGCAGACCCGTCCGCGGATCCTCGCCCGCTGTCCCTTCACCAGCACCTCCGCCTTATTGCTGAAGGCCCTGAGGTAGCCGTCGGCATACCCGATGGGAACGGTGGCGATGACGCTGCCGGCCTTCACCGTATCCGTCAGGCCGTAGCTGATGCCGCTGTCTGCTCCGATGGTCTTCACATGGGAGATCCGGGCCTTGAGCTCCATGGCAGGATGCAGCTCGATCCGGCTCTTGTCCACCTCGTCGGAGGGGTACAGGCCGTAGGTGATGATCCCGCTGCGGACCATGTCCATGTAGACCTCCGGGAAGTCGATGATCCCGGCACTGTTGGCGATGTGGCACACAGGGATCTTGAGCCCCCGCTCCTCCAGCATCTCCTTCATCTGACAAAAGCGCTCGTATTGGAGCCAGGCGAAATCCTTGTTCTCCTCGTCCGCCGTGGCGAAGTGGGAAAACATCCCGTTCACGTGGATCCCCGGCAGGGACGCGATCCGAAGGATCTTCTCCGCCGACTCTTCGCTGACGGGAAAACCGATCCGGTTCATCCCGGTATCCAGCTTGATGTGGCAGCTGGCGCCCATGCCGGTCTTTTTGGCCGCCTCGGAAATCAGCCGGGCCTGTTCTTCGGAGGTGATGGTCTGGATGATGCCGTTCCGGATCCCCTCCTCGATGTCTTCCGGCTGTGTGGCGCCCAAGACCAGCAATTGCGCTTTTTTATACTTCTTTCTCATTTCCACCGCTTCGTTGACCGAGGACACCACGATCACATCGGCGCCGGATTCCAACAGCGCGTCCATGATCTCCAGTGCTCCGTGACCGTAGCCGTTGGCCTTGACCACCGCAGCCACCATCACATCCGGCCCCGCCAGGCGGCGGACCTGTCTCATATTCCACTTCAGGGCATCCAGATCGATCCGGGCCCATTTGGTATTCTTATTCTCCATCCTTCTTTTCCCGCTTTTCCGCCGCGAATTCCAGGGTCTCCCGGATCCGCTTGCAGGTCTCGGCCACGTGCTTCTTCACCTTATTCTCGATCAGGTCGCCGGCCTTCACCGGGTCATCGTAATTCAGTGCGTTCTCGATATCGTGGAGCACGTTGTAGAGTTTCTGGTATTCGTTCCGGACCCGGTCGAACTTGGTGTTATAGGAATTGTCGTCCGCATCCAGCACCATCATAAAGGTCTCCTTCAGCCACCCGTCCACCTGGATCATGGTGTTGATCATGGCCTCGAACTCGTTCCAGCCCCGTTCGGAAACCCCCTGCCGGAAGTCCTCCGCCAGGATGTCCATCATGGGCACGAAGGATTCCAGTCCGTCGGCGATCTGCTCGATATTGTCCAGCGCGATGTCGATCTTCCCTGCGGGGATGGCTTCGATCTCCTTGATCTCATCGATGTGTTCTTTGATGTAATTGCGGTGGTTGTTCCGGACCTCCACCCCGTCGATCATCAGGTGGTCCACCACCAGGTTCTCCGCTTCCACCAGAAGCAGGATGGTGTCCATCATTTCACTGACTTTTTCGGGATCGTTGTCGAATTCCCGCACTTCTCCCATTGCTTTTATTGTGATCATTGGTCTCATTCCTTTCGGTCTGTTTGTATTTTATTCGGTTTTTCCCCGTAGTATTGATAATAGGTGGTCTCGATCCGTCCGTTGTACAGCTTCCGCCGCCGGTCCGCCTTTTTCCGGGACCGGATGGACCGTTCGAATTCCTTGTCCGCCGTGATCAGATACAGGGAACAGCCCCTGTCCTTCGCCAGGAGCCGGTCCATTTTATAGTAGATCCGCTCCAGGGCCTCTTTATCCCCGATCCGCTCCCCGTAGGGAGGGTTGGTAATGATCACCGGGTATTCCCCCGGCATCTTCAATTCTTCAAAGGACCGCCGGCGGATGACGATGTCGTCGGACAGGCCTGCCTTCGAAGCATTCACCCGGGCCGCGGAAACGGCCTTCGGGTCGATGTCCGCCCCATAGATCTTCAGCTCCACATCGTCCCGGATCGCCCGGAAGGCTTCCGCCCGGGCCTGCTTCCACAGTTCCTTCGGGACCCGCTCCCAGTTTTCCGACACGAACCTTCGGGACAGTCCCGGCGCGATGTTCTTCCCGATCATCGCTGCTTCGATGAGGATGGTGCCGGAGCCGCAGAAAGGGTCCACCAGGATCCGGTCCGGGTTCCAGAAACTCAGTTCCACCATGGCGGCCGCCAGGGTCTCCTTGATGGGGGCCTGGACATTGGCCTGCCGGTAGCCCCTTTTGTGGAGCCCCGCTCCGGAGGTGTCGATGGACAGTGTCACCACGTCCTTGAGTATGGTAAAGCGGATGCTGTAAAGGGCGCCCGTCTCCGGGAAGATCTCCAGGGGATAGGTCTTTTTGAGCCGTTCCACCACCGCTTTTTTGATGATTTTCTGACAGTCCGAGAGGCTGTACAGCTTCGACTTCACGGAAGTCCCGTTGACGATGAACTTCCCGTCCTCGGGGATCCACTCCTCCCAGGGCAGGGCTTTCGTCTGTTCGAAAAGCTCCTCAAAGGATTCCGCTCGGAATTCTCCCATCTTCAGGAGCACCCGGTCCGCGCACCGAAGCCACAGGTTCGCCTTGGGGATCGCGGCCTCATCGCCGGTAAAGGTGATCTTCGCATCCTCTGACCGGGTCACCGTAAATCCCAGGGCCTGGACCTCCCGTTTGACCACCGCTTCCAATCCGAAGGTGGCGGTGGCGATCAGTTCCAGATTAGCCATATCTATTTCCCGCTCTTCTTTTTCGCCGCCATCATCTCGATGAAGAGATAGATGTCGCTGGGGCCGCCGATCTTCATATAGGCCGGCAGTTCAGCAGGCAGTCCTTTCTTGTATTCCTCCAGCATGGAGTGGATCTCTTCCTGGGAAAGGATCCGGTATTCGCCTTCACCGGTCTTCACCGCAGCGCCGAACCGGCT
>CADBSL010000061.1 GCA_902797345.1 uncultured Eubacteriales bacterium | reverse complement strand
GGCCATTGTGTCCGGAATGACGGACCGGGCGGCCCGGCTGACAAAGGAGCTGCTGCAGACGGAAGAGCCCCTGAACATCATCAACGGCCACATCGTTCCGGCCCTGGATGAGATCGGGAAGGCCTTCGAATCCGGAAAGGTGTACCTGCCCCAGCTTTTGATGAGCGCGGATGCGGCTTCCGGAGCCTTTGAAAAAGTCAAGGAAAAACTGCCGCCCTCCGATTCAGACCGGGGGAGAATGGTGATCCTGGCCACGGTCCAGGGCGACGTCCACGATATCGGCAAGAATATCGTCAAGGTCCTGCTTCAGAGTTACGGGTTTTACGTGTTGGATCTGGGGAAGGACGTGGCGCCGGAGAAGATCCGGGATACGGCCCTGGAAACAGGGTGTAAACTGGTGGGTCTCAGCGCGCTGATGACTACTACCGTGCCGGCCATGGAGGAGACCATCCGGCTGATCCGGGAGACGGATCCGTCCATCAAGGTCATGGTAGGCGGTGCGGTACTCACTCAGGAATATGCCGACAAGATCGGCGCCGACCGGTATTCGCCGGATGCCATGGATGCGGTGAGATACGCAGAGGAGTTTTATAAAAAGCTGGAAGCTGGAAGCTAATAGCTTCTAGCTATATAGAAAAGTTTTCCGAACATATTGTGAACAGTCTTGAAAACAAGGGTCAAAATAGGTAAAATAGAAATGATATGATTGTGCCAACTATGACCAGGGGTATTGGCAGTTAGGGGGACAATATGAAACGGAAAGCAGCTTTGGCTCTCGGGATCGCGGTCCTCGCGGTCATCGTGTTCTGTCTGTTCAGCTGCGGCCAGGAGGAGAAGCCCCAAGCGGATGGCGACGGGACTCAGACGGCTTCGGAAACAGATGTGAGTATCGAGGACGAGAGCATAGAGGTGGATTCGGGCGAAGACAGCGAATCGGAAAAGGCCAATTCAGAGAAGGACTCAAAACAGGACAGCGCCAAGGGATCCTCCAAGACTTCCACCAGTACGAATAAAAAGACGGGCAGCTCGTCATCCAGCTCCGGCAAGACGTCCTCCAAGACTTCTTCCAGCGGGAAGACCAGCAGCGGTTCCAATAACGGATATGGAAAGGGAACGCCTACACCACAGAATGGTTCCGGGAATAACGGCGGTGGGTCCCAAACGGACCCGACACCGACGCCCACTCCAACTCCGACCCCGACGCCGGCTCCCACACCGGCGGCGGACCCGCAGAACTGGCCCAATAACGAGTATACGGCATTGCTCCCGAAACCTCCCGTGGGCACGGTCCAGAAGACCGATATGCAGGACGGTGTGTACTGTCTGCTGTTGACGGGGGCGGACATGAGCGATGTCAAGGCCTACGCATCGGCGTTGATCAATGCCGGATATATCAACGAAGTCACGGAAACCGTGGAAAGCGGGACCTACCTTTTCGGTGGGGGAAATTCCAGTGGCTCTTTCGTCGTGGTCAGCTACCAGAGCGGGCAATTCATCATCGGCGTGCAGCCGTAAAGGAGCTTGAAGCTGGGAACTATGAGTTGGTAACTATGAGACTATAGACGGAAGAAGTTTTTTCGGCATTCGGCCCCAGAATGACAATGTGTGAAGCCCGGAGCTAAAACGTTTAGCTCCGGGCTTCAATTGTCATCTGGAGCGAAGGATCTTTTTGCTCCCAGCTCCCAGCTCCCGGCTCCAAGCGCATCCTATTACAAAAAAGAATGGATCGATGAAAATTTTGAAATAGGCAAGGGGAAATCGGTGTGATACAATAAAATTACAGAATAATCAAAATTTAAAGGAGAAATCCCGGAAAGGAACGAATTATGATCGATGCAAAATTCAATGAAATGATCCGTCAGCACCTGAATGTGGGCCATGAGATCCTGTATCTGACCCGTGAAGAGGTGAAAAACCTGAATGTTCCGAAGGAAGTGCTGTTCGAGCAGGTGACTAAAGCACTTTCCATGTACTCCAGCGGAGAGACGCTGATGCCGGCGAAGACCAATGTATTTCCGGACAGCAGCGCGGTGTACATCAGCATGCCGGGATTGATCCCGGGAATGAGCGCCGCCGGCGTGAAGTGGGTAGGCGCATTCAATAACAATATGAAAGACTACGATCTGCCGTCTCTGTGCGCCATGATCATTGTCAATGATTACCTCACCGGCTGGCCCATCTGCATCATGGACGGGATCCACATCATGGAGACCCGGACGCCGGCCATCGCCATGGTGGCGGCCCAGCATCTGGCCCGGAAAGACGCCGAGGTCTTCGGGATGATCGGTCTCGGGAGAGAAGGCAGCAACCACCTGCCCATCGCCCACCTGGGGATCCCGAATCTGAAGAAGATCCTGGTGTGGGACGTTTCCGAAGCGGCCATGGACCGGGCCATCGCCAACTTCCAGGATCAGGTGCCGGTACCGATGGAAAAGGCGCCGTCGCTGGAATACATCGTGCGGAACAGCGATGTGCTGGCTTCCTGCACCTTCTTTACCAATAACCCGCCGAAGCCCCCGATCCAGGACGAATGGGTGCCCAAGGGCCAGACTATTATCGTCACGGACCTGCATACCCAGTTTGACCCGGCCATCATCAACCGGGCGGATATGTACATCGTGGACAGCAAGGCTCAGCAGGAGCACCTGGTGGAAGACGGTTATTTCTACGGGCCGATCCCGGAACCTACCTGTGAACTGGGCGAGATCCTGGCCGGCAAACACCCGGCACGGACCAGCGACGACCAGATCATCGTGGTGAACCCCAGCGGAATGGTAGTGGACGACCTGGCGGTGACCCCGGTGGTCATCGAAATGGCACTGGAGAAGGGTGTCGGGACCAAACTGCCGTTGTAGCGGAGCTGTAAGCTGGAAGCTTGGAGCTGGAAGCAGAGAGTTTCTTGTTAGAACTCTGGATTTTGAAGTGAAAAAGAAATAGTTAAGGATCCCTCGGTCTGGGTTCTCAGGGTGACAGTGGCTCTGCATAGAGGTAGTGGCATCATGGGTAGTCGTGGACCGGGGGATCTTTTGCTGTTTGCTTCTTGCTCCCAGCTTCCGGCTCTAATTCTCAACTTCAAGATGTAAACCATTGGTTAATAATAGGTTGACAGCGCGGGGCGGGAAGGGTATAATAGGCGATAGTTTCGAAACGAAAGAGAGTGTGCTTCATGAGCGTGAAAAAAGATGTGGTGGCTTTGTTTGAAAAGCACCGGGGAGAATATCTTTCCGGAGAGGAGATCGCGGAACAGCTGGGCGTCAGCCGTGCTGCGGTCTGGAAG
>CADBSL010000060.1 GCA_902797345.1 uncultured Eubacteriales bacterium | reverse complement strand
TGGTGATAAAATTGCTCATGTTACGAGGATCTCCTTTCCAAAATAAAAAAGCGCAAGCCCGTTCGGACTTACGCTTTCGCTACTCAACAGCTGGATTATATCACATTTTTCGACGATATGTAAAGAATAAATTTTGCGTTTTACCGTCCCGATTTTCGGCCAAACAGCAGGTACAGTCCCAGCGTCAGCAGGATGGTCTGGGCGAAAATGGCTACCAGCCAGACTCCCTTCAGCCCCAGGAGTGAAGGCAGCAGGAGGGCGAATCCCGGCATCAGCACCAACCCTTCCAGATAGACCATCAGGGAGGCGCCGCCGGAACGGTCCGTGGCGTAGAGATAATCCACCGTGCAGCGGGAGAACCCGTACAGAGGCATCACCAGGGTGAAATAGGGCATGGCCTGAAGCAGTACGGCGGTGGTTTCGGGACCTGCATTGTATAAGACCGCGATGGTGCGGATGAAGAACAGAAGGGTCAACCCGCCTGCCAGACCGATCCCCAGGTTGATGGCATAGGTGAGCCGGGCGGTGCGCCGAACCATTTTCCGGTCTCCGGAACCGGTGTTGAAACTCAGCATGGGCTGGGCGCCTTCGCTGACGCCCTGGACCATGAGCTGGACGATGGACAGGACGTAGCCGACGATGGAGTAGGCTGCCAGGGCGGTGTCCCCGCCGTGCCGCACCACCTGCAGGTTCAGCAGGATGATGGACAGGGAGGGGAGGATCGACAATCCGAAGGGGGAAACGCCGATCCGGAGGATGTGCTTCAGGATATGGGGCCGGACCCGGAAACAGTTTCCCGGGATCCGGTTTTCTTTTTTCAGGAAAAAGGCCACCAACGGGAGGGCGGTAACGAATTCGCCGGAGATCGTCGCCAGAGCGGCGCCCCGGACGCCCCACAGGAAGACCCAAACGAAGAGCCAGTCCAGGACGATGTTGATGATGCATCCGGTGACCACGCTGACCATGGCCAGCACCGGGTGGCCCAGGCTCCGGACGATGGGCAGGAGGCCGCAATAGCCGATCTGGGCGATGGCCCCCAGAGACAGAGTCCTCAGGTAAATGGTGGCCAGGCCGTGGGTGCCTTCATCCGCACCGATCAGGCTGGTCAGGGTGCCGGCCAGGTTGTAGACCAGAATGGTCACCAGAACGGCACTGATCAGGATCATCGTCATGCTGTTCCCGATGGCTTCCCGGCTTTCCCGTTCCTTCCCTTCTCCCCGGCGGATGCTGCTGATGACGCTGCCGCCCATCCCGAGACCTTCGCCGATGGCGTAGGTGACGGCGGCGATGGGCCAGGCGATGCCCACGGCGGCCAATCCCAGATACCCCACCTTCTGGCCGATGAAAAGGCCGTCGATGATGGAGTAGATGCCCGTGAGGGTGAAGGAGATCATGGATGGGATAATGTATTTGAAGTAGTTCTTATAAAACATGGATGGTCCTCGTGAATTCTATTTGCTTATTACCTTTTGGGATTATATAATACTTAAAGTAGAAAGACAAGAAGCGAACCGATTGTCGCAGTATGTCTTTTCCCTTCGGACGCTCGCGCTCATGGCCCTCAAGGCAGCGGTACTAAGCTCTGTCTGCGCTCCTTCGGAGCTTGCCAATCGCTAAGGACCGGCCTTCGGGAATGCCTCAGGGAAAAGCATACAGCTCCTGTACGGTTCGCGCATCAGATAATAAAAAGAGGAGAATATGTTCGGATTTTTGGAAGGACACGAACCCCCTTCAGATCCGCTGCGGATGAACGAGATCGTCCTGGCGTATCTGGGGGACTGCGTGTATGAATTATATGTACGGAATCTGTCGGTGGAGGAGGGACCGCCCCGGACGAGGGAACTGAGCCGGATCTCGGCGAAGCACTCGAAGGCGGCCTACCAGGCGGGAGCCCTGAAGCAGATCCTGCCGGAACTGACGGAAGACGAAGAGGCCGTGGTACGGCGGGCGAAGAACAAGAAGATCACATCGAAACCGAAGAACGCCGATCCCATGGATTATAAAATGGCCACTGCTTTTGAAGCCCTGATCGGGTACCTGTATCTGACGGGACGGCAGGAGCGGATGGAAGCGATGATCCGGCAGGCGCTGGAGCCGGAAAAGGAGAAGAGAGATGAGTAAAGCGGATAAGATTTTCAAGACCATGTGCCGGGACATCCTGGACCACGGGTTTTCCTCGGAGGGGCAAAATGTCCGCCCCCGGTGGGAGGACGGGACGCCGGCTCACACCATCAAACTATTCGGTGTGGTGAACCGGTACGATCTGTCGGAAGAATTCCCGGCATTGACCCTGCGGCGGACGGCGTTGAAGTCCGCGTTTGATGAGATCCTGTGGATCTGGCAGAAGAAATCCAGCAACGTAGCCGACCTGAACAGCCACATCTGGGACGAATGGGCCGGAGAAGACGGTACCATCGGCAAAGCTTACGGGTACCAGATGGGCGTGAAATACAAATTCCCCCAAGGGGAGATGGACCAGGTGGACAATGTGCTCTGGCAGCTGAAGAACAATCCTTACAGCCGGCGGATCATGACCAACCTCTACAATTTCCGGGACCTGACGGAAATGAACCTGGAACCCTGTGCCTACAGCATGACGTTCAATGTCACAGGCAACCGGCTGAACGCCATCCTGAACCAGCGATCCCAGGATACCCTGGTGGCCAACAACTGGAACGTGTGTCAGTATGCGCTGTTGGTGATGATGTTCGCCCAGGTCAGCGGGCTGGTGCCCGGCGAACTGGTGCACATGATCGCGGACGCCCATATCTACGACCGGCATGTCCCTTTGGTGGAAGAGCTGATCAGCCGGGAAGAATATCCGGCGCCGAAGGTGCGGCTGAATCCGGAGGTGAAGGACTTCTACGATTTCACCGTGGATGATCTGATCGTGGAAGACTACCAGACAGGGCCGCAGATCACGAACATTCCCGTTGCGGTTTAGATTGGAGACTGAAGACTGAAGTCTAGAGTCTGAAGAAATGAGATTAAAGAAGAG
>CADBSL010000059.1 GCA_902797345.1 uncultured Eubacteriales bacterium | reverse complement strand
GGGAATCGAACCCACCTTTCAAGCTTGGGAAGCTCGTGTTCTACCAATGAACTACGCCCGCATTCAACTGCAATTAGTATTATAACACAAAACCCGCCGGGGTCAATGATTTTTTCGCCGAACCCGGGCGGGTCATAGTTCCACTTCTATGATGTCGGACACTTCCACTCTGCCGCTGAGCCAGATCTTCCGGACCTCTCCGGCCTCCTTCGTGACCTGAGCCTCCAGCGTCCCCGCCGGCTGGCGGAATGAATATCGATAGGTGCCGTCGGGACTCTCCAGCGCACGGACTGCCGCAGCCGCCGTGGTGCCGGAAGCACAGCTGCCTTCAAAAAAGGTGGTGCCGGTATCCCGGACGTAGACCACCGGGGTCATGGTTTCGCGTTTCGTATCCAGGAACATCACCCCAAAAGCCGGGAAGCGTTCAAACTGCTTCCGGATGGAACCAAAGAGTTCACCGGAAGGCTCCCGGTCCTTCAGGATCAGGTGGGCGATCCCGCCCAGATCCACCAGAACGCCCTCCGCCTCATGACTCTCATAAGGGGTCACAGACACCGGCAAGGGCATCGACACCCTGGCTTCGGCCCTCTCCGGGTCGATTTGTGCGGTCAGGATACCGTCATACCCGCTCATCCGACCGGTGACTACTCTGAGGGGCGGCCGGGCACCCATGGCCTTCCAATAAGCGAATGCACGAAAGGCGTTCCCGCAGAATTCCATGCCGGACATCTCGATCCCGGCGACCATTTTGCCGCTCTCAGGGTCTCTCAGGTCTTCCAGCACGAAGCCGACCTGTTCTCCTTTGATCTCCTTTCGGTACACTTCCTCCGTGAAGGTCCCCGGCGCAAAGGGCGAGCCGCTGCCGGAAGCCCCTGCACATTTTCTGAAATCGATCTGCAGAAGTTTTCCGGCGACTTCAGCGTACCGTTCCCGGGGCACAGGAGTCAGGACCAGGATCGTTCCGTTCCCCGCCGGATTCGCCATCATCACATTGATCTTTTCTCTCATCGTTCTTTAGTTGCTGGCCGTCGCTTCGCTCAGCTGCACATCGATCTTCATTTCCTGGCCGTTTCGATAAACAGTCAGAGAAACCGTCTCTCCGGCTTTATACTGATCCCGCACGTTGTTGAGTTCCGCCAGAGTGGCGACTTCCGTATCGTTCAGCGCGGTGATGACATCCCCCTGTTGGATGCCGGCTTTCCCTGCTCCGGACTGAGGATCCACGTAGCGGACGAAGATGCCCACCGGCAGTCCGTAGATCATGGAGACCTGCTGGGAAACATTTTCACCGGAAATGCCGATCATGGGCCGTCCGGTCACATAACCGTTGTTGATCAGGTCTTCGATCACCGGGATCGCTTCATTGATGGGGATCGCAAAGCCCAGCCCTTCTGCTGAAGTATCGCTGATCTTCGCAGAAGTTACTCCTACTACCTGACCGGCCTGGTTCACCAGCGCGCCGCCGGAGTTGCCCGGGTTGATGGCTGCATCGGTCTGGATATAGTGCATGATCTTTCCTTCGATCTCGATCTCTCTGCCTAGTGCAGAGATGATGCCCTGGGTGGTGGAACCGGAGAGGGTCTCACCCAGAGGGTTGCCGATGACCAGGACGGATTCACCCTGGACCAGCTGGTCGGAGTCGCCGATGGTGGCCGCCGGCAGATCCTTCGCATCGATCTTGATCACTGCCAGGTCTGTCCGGGCATCCTGACCGACCACCGTCGCATCGTATTCGGTAGCATCAGAGAGCTTGACTTTGATCGCCATCGCTCCGTCGATCACGTGTTGGTTGGTGACGATATACCCGTCACTGGAGAAGATGATCCCGGAACCGGAACCCTCTCCCATCATGGTGGAGACATTCACGCCTACCACGGAAGGAAGTACTGTCTGGATCACCTGAGGAGTCGTGAGCTCCTCCGCGTTGGCGTTCGCCACGGAGGTCACCGGTGCCTCCGCTGTGACCTGAGGCACTTTATATCCCTTTGCCAAAGACTTATCCGGAGAATACCCGATGGCTGCGAGATACGCTGCGCAGCTGGCCACAGAGACCAGTGCCATCAGTACCAGCAGTCCCAGCACTCTCAGGATCTTTTTCCCTTTTCCGGAACGGCTCCGGCCGCCATAACCTCCATAAATGGAATTCATTCGTTCATCTCTTTCATAATCGTAATCGTCGTACAATCTATTCACTCCTTCCGGGGACCCGTCCCCTTGATTCTCATCTTTCTGGAATTAGAATACCCATGGAATATGGAGAATCTGTGACAAAAAGGGGGAGTGTTTGGGGAACTTGATAAAAGGCATTCTTTTGGTTATAATTATCAAAGTAGAGAGGAGATTTCCGATGAATGAAGCAACGACTTTACTGGCCGGTTCCGGCCCCCGGATCCTGTTGACCGCTGTGGTCATCGGGGCTGCCATCGCAGTGATCCTGCTGTTGATGCGCAGTTTCCGGCACTGGTACGGAAAAACCGATGAAATAATCGATTCCGTGAGATCCATGGATGAGCGGATGGAAACCATCGAATCCGGGCTGGATTCCCTGAAGATCAGCACGGACCGTCTGGGCGCCCAGATCGAGGATTCCCGTGCGGAGATGGCCGCACTGCAGGAAAAGACCCGGCTGCTGCTGGAGAAGACCACGGCTGCCCTGCCTGCCGCAGAAAGGGCCCTTCTTCAGGAAACGGAAAAGGGTCTCGAAGGCGGAAAAGCGCTGGAAGAAGCGGAAGGCATCCTGGAGCAGACCTCCGAACTGGAGAAGGAAGTGGAAGCTCTGAAACGGGAAAAACAGCAGCTGAAGGATGAGATCAATGCCCGGATCCGGGATTAAAAGGTGAACACCATGGATGAAACCTATATCATCATCGAAGAAGACAACGAGAGAAAGATCCTGCTGGAGGGAAAGGAAACCAAGGAAGCCCACCGGGAGACTGAAGCCCGCTACCGGCACCTGGTGGAACCGGCGGCTGCCGGCATCGACCTGGAGGCGATCCGGCGGCAGTTTATGAAACCGGCTCCGAAGACCCGTCCCGAAGAAAAGGATCAGCCGGAGGCCCGCCTTCAAGCCGAAGAGGTTCCTCCGCTTTCGGATCCTGTTCCCGAGCAGCCCCTCCAACGGCCCATCGAAGAGCAGGTCCGGGATCTGATCGAGAAATACAAATCCCAACGGCCGCCGATCTTCCAGGAGGAGATCCACCCGGCGGAGCCGTCCTCGGCTCCAGAGGCAGAAAAGGATCCTCCGGACCCTGCAGAAGGATCCGGGATCCGTTATACGGTCCTGAACGAAAGCGACGTGGAGATCCTCACCAGCGATGACCTTCCCCCGGAGACGGATCGGGGACCGGTCTACGTAAATCCGCTGGAAAACCGGGAAGCCGGGATCGACGAAAAAACGAAACCGAACAAAAACACCGACAGGAGCCCCGGAGACCGGCATTTTCATGCCCCATCCCTCCTGGCCATCGCCGGTGTGGCAGTCATCTGCCTTTTAACCATCTATCTCATCTGGTCCATCTAACATAAAAAATAAAAAGGCGTCTCGAACCGAGACGCCTCTTTTTTATCTTTTTCAGTCGTTCTTAAACCGGCTCAGGAACAGTTTGGTCCGCTCCTGAGTAGGATGATTGATCACCTGGTCCGGGCTGCCTTCTTCCACGATGACGCCTCCGTCC
>CADBSL010000058.1 GCA_902797345.1 uncultured Eubacteriales bacterium | reverse complement strand
TGGTTCCAGGACCCTGTCCAAGAAGCTGGACCTGGGCATCAGCCCGGCCACCATTCGAAATGAAATGGCAGACCTGGAAGAGATGGGCTATCTGACGCATCCCCACACCTCTGCCGGCAGGACTCCTTCGGACAAAGCCTACCGGTTATATGTGGATACGCTGATGGAGCGGCACCCGCTCCCGGTGGAAGAACAGGCGGCGATCCGCAGCAAATTGAATGAAAACTTCAATGAATTGAATAAAACCGTTGAAAAGGCAGCCACGCTGCTGTCGGAGATCACGAACCTGACGGCCTTTGCCCTGACCCCGAAGGAAGACAACAATCAACTGAAGTACATCAACCTCCTTCCGGTGGACAAGACCAGCGTGGTGCTGATGATCGTCACGGAGTCCGGCAAGGTCTCCAATACGGTGATCCGGCTCCGGTCCGGGTATGACCAGCGGAAACTGGATATCCTCTCCAAGATGCTGACCTACAATTATCGCGGACGGGAACTCAGCACGATCCAGACCCCGGATCTTGTCCGTACAGTGGAATCGGATATCGCAGCACTGAGTGCCATGAGCGGCTTTATGGAAAACTTCATGCCGGAGTTCCTGAGGACTCTGGAAAAGATGCTGGATACAGAACTTTATATGGAAGGTCTGACCAATATCTTCGACATCCCGGAATACAATGATCTGGATAAGGCCAGGATGTTCGTGAAAATGATGAAGCAAAAAGACCGGTTCACACAGGTCTTAGACCGACGGGCGGACGGTGTGATCATCACCATCGGAGATGAGAACCCGGACGATGAGATGAAAGATTGCTCCCTGATCACAGCGACCTATAGAGTCAACGGCAAGTTTATCGGCAAGCTGGGCGTGATCGGGCCGACACGAATGAAATATGATGAAGTCATTTCCCTGGTGGAATTTATGACAGATAATCTGAGCAACACCTTCCAGATCACGGGAGATGTGGACTCGGAAGAACAAGACTAAACAGAAAGTGGGTAGGACTATGACAGAAAAGGAACAGAATCAGGAAGAGATCCGGCAGGATGCAGACCCGGAAAAACAGGAAGAGAATAAAGACGCGGGTTCTGCTGAGACTCCGGAAACCCCTTCTCCGGATGAGACTCTGGGAGCAGAGATCCCCGTAGAAGATGCAGAGGAAAACCTGCAGGCGGCGCTGGATGAAGCCAATGATAAGTACATGCGGCTGGCGGCTGAATACCAGAATTACCGCAGACGGACGGACGCGGAAAAAACCGGTATCGCTCAATACGCCAATGAACGGATCGCCAAGGATCTTTTAAACGTGGTGGACAGTTTTGAACGGGCTCTGGAAACGTCTGAGACTACGGACGAGGGCTTTAAAAACGGCGTGGACCTGATCTATAAGCAGCTGATGACCGTCCTGAATAACTTCGGTGTCTCCGTAATCGAAACGGAAGGAAAGGAATTTGACCCAAACTTCCACAGCGCGGTGATGTCCGAGGAGGTAGAAGGCGTGGAACCCGGGATGATCCTGATGGAGCTGCAAAAAGGATATATGTTAAATGACAGATTGCTGAGACCTTCCATGGTCAAGGTATCTGTATAAATATAAAAACCAACCAAAATGAAAATAAAATAGAAAAAGGAGAGTAAACAATGAGTAAAGTAATCGGAATCGACTTAGGGACAACCAATTCTTGTGTTTCAGTATTAGAAGGCGGCGAGCCGGTCGTCATCGCCAATGCGGAAGGCAACCGGACCACACCCTCCATCGTAGGCTTTGCCAAGAACGGCGAACGGTTAGTAGGAGAGACCGCCAAGAGACAGGCCATCACCAATCCGGACCGGACCGTGATCTCCATCAAGAGACACATGGGTACGGATTACAAGGTATCCATCGACGGCAAGGATTATACACCGCAGGATATCTCCGCTATGGTGCTGATGAAGCTGAAAGCGGATGCAGAAAGCTATCTGGGCGAGAAAGTAACGGAAGCGGTCATCACCGTACCGGCTTACTTCACAGACAGCCAGAAACAGGCTACGAAAGACGCCGGTAAGATCGCCGGTCTGGATGTCAAGAGAATCATCAACGAACCGACAGCTGCGGCACTGGCTTACGGCCTGGACAAAGACGTAAATTCCCACAAGATCTTAGTATATGACCTGGGCGGCGGTACATTCGATGTATCCATCCTGGAACTGGGCGACGGTGTATTCGAAGTACTGGCTACCAACGGCAACAACCGTCTGGGCGGTGATGACTTCGACGAAGCGCTGATCAACTTCATGGCAGATTCCTTCGCCAAGGAAAACGGCATCGACCTGAGACAGGACAAGATGAGCCTCCAGAGACTGAAGGATGCAGCTGAAAAAGCGAAGAAGGAACTGTCCTCCTCCCAGACCACCAATGTAAACCTGCCGTTCATCACAGCTGGTCCTGCGGGCCCGCTGCACCTGGATATGGATATCACCAGAGCGAAATTCGAACAGCTGACTGCGGATCTGGTACAGAAGACCGTAGAACCGATGAAGAAGGCTATGGCAGACGCCGGCGTTACCAACAATGACCTGGAAAAAGTCATCCTGGTAGGCGGCTCCACCCGTATCCCGGCGGTCCAGGAAGCTGTTAAGCGGATCACCGGCAAAGATCCTTACAAAGGGATCAACCCGGATGAATGTGTTGCGATCGGTGCTGCGATCCAGGCCGGCGTACTGACCGGTGAGGTCAACGACGTACTGCTGCTGGATGTTACACCGTTATCCCTGGGTATCGAAACTCTGGGCGGCGTATTCACCAAGCTGATCGAAAGAAATACCACTATCCCGACCAAGAAGAGCCAGATCTTCTCCACCGCTGCAGACAATCAGACTGCAGTAGACATCCACGTTCTCCAGGGTGAAAGAGAAATGGCTGCTTACAACACCACATTAGGCCGGTTCCAGCTGACCGGAATCCCGGCTGCACCCAGAGGGGTCCCGCAGATCGAAGTAACCTTCGATATCGATGCGAACGGCATCGTAAACGTATCCGCAAAGGATATGGGCACCGGCAAAGACCAGCGGATCACCATTTCCTCCTCCACAAAGCTGAGCGAAGAAGAGATCCAGCAGAAGGTCAAGGAAGCAGAACAGTATGCGGCAGAAGATAAGAAGAAGAAAGAAGAAGTAGAGATCCGCAACCAGGCGGATACCCTGGTATACCAGACCGAAAAGTCCATGAAGGAACTGGAAGGCAAGCTTTCCGATGAAGAGACCGCAAAGGTCAACACCGCTCTGGAAGACCTGAAGAAAGCCATGGAAGGTACGGATGTGGATGATATCAAGGCCAAGACGGAAGCGCTGACCAATGAATTCCACGTACTGTCTTCGAAACTGTATCAGCAGGCTCAGGCCGGTGCGGATGCTGCCGGAGCTGCCGGAGCAGGTGCAGGACCGGAAGCAGAAGGCCCGAAGGATGACAATATCGTAGATGCAGACTTCGAAGTGGTTGACGACGACAAATAAAACGGCTACAATAGCAAAGGAAAGGATCAATACAGCAAGGGACACTTTCTGTGTTCCCTGCTGTATTATTGTATTTATATAATACAGCAAACTGGAAGGTGAAAAAACTTGGCGAAACGTGATTATTACGAAGTACTGGGGCTGACCAAGGGCGCCAGTGCCGATGAAATAAAGAAAGCGTTCAGAAAAAAAGCAATGCAGTATCACCCGGACCGGAATCCGGGAGACAAGGAAGCAGAAGAAAAATTCAAGGAAGTCAACGAGGCCTATGAGATCCTGTCGGATCCCACTAAAAAGGATCGGTATGACCGGTTTGGCCATGCCGGAGTGGATCCGAGTCAGGGCGGCGGCTTTGGCGGCGGTTTTGGTGGATTTGACGATATTTTCGGCGATATTTTCGGCGGCTTTGGCGGTTTTGGCGGCCGTTCTCAGCGTCGGAACGGACCCCGGAAGGGTGCAGACATCCAGACCCGTGTAACGCTGACCTTCGAAGAGGCGGCTTTTGGCACGAAAAAAGAGATCAAGATCACACGAAATGATGATTGCCCGGATTGCTCAGGCACCGGCGCAGCCCCCGGAACGGAACGGACGACCTGTCCGGACTGCGGCGGCAGCGGCCAGGTCAGCCGGGTATCCAATACCCCCTTCGGGCAGTTTACGAATGTTACGACCTGTCCGAGATGTTCCGGCCAGGGCACCATCGTCAATGATCCCTGCAAGCGGTGCAAGGGCGCTGGAAAGATTCGCAAGGATCTGACCTTGAATGTCGATATCCCTGCAGGTGTGGATAATGATTCCGTCATCCCCCTCAGAGGACAGGGAGAACCGGGGACCATGGGCGGTCCCGCCGGTGATGTGTATATCATCGTTCGGGTGAAGCCCCACAAGATCTTCAAGCGTAATGGAGCGGATCTGGTGCTGGAGATCCCCATCACCTATCCTCAGGCAGTCCTGGGAGCGGATATCATCGTTCCGACCCTGACGGAGAGGATCTCCTACAAGGTACCGGCAGGCACGCAGCACGGCACGGTGTTCCGCATCAAAGGCAAGGGGATCAAATATGTGAATTCCAACAGCCGTTACGGTGATCTGTATGTGAAAGTGCTGATCGAGATCCCCAAAAAGCTCAATGAGGAGCAGAAGTCTCTCTTGCGGCAGCTGGATGGCGCGTTCAACAAAGGGGAGCATGAGCAGAAAAAGACCTTTATGGAGAACGTAAAGGAACTGTTCCGGATGGATTCCAAGGATGATGAAGAGCTGGCGGAAGCGGCTGACCGGAAGGAATCCGAATCCCGTGAAACGAAGAAATCAAAGAAGAAAAAGAAATAAAGGGAATGGATCATGGAGTATCTGGAGGTTAAAGTTTATACCACCACAAAGGGCATCGACCCGGTCTCCGGCGTGTTTCTGGCCGCCGGTGTGGAGGGCATCGTTGTAGAAGATCCCGGGGATTTCTACGAATTGATGGAAAAGAAGAATGCCTATGACTGGGATTATGTGGACGAGGATCTGGTTCGAGATCTGAAGAATAAGGAGACGAATGTGACGGCGTATCTGGAAAAGACGCCGGAGGGCTATGCCCAGCTGAAGCAGATCGAAGCGGAAATCTGGCGGCTGGCTACTTTTGATGCCTGTGCGGCCTTTGAGGATACCGTATGCCTGTTGGGGAGGCTGAAGCTTTGCGTCCGGAACGTCAATGACGAGGACTGGAAAGATAATTGGAAAGAATACTTCAAACCGGAGAAGATCACCGACCGCATCGTGATCAAACCCTCCTGGGAGAAATATGAAAAGAAGGATGGGGAGATCGTGATCGAGATCGACCCGGGGGCGGCTTTCGGAACCGGAAAGCATCCCACTACCACCATGTGCATCAAAGCGCTGGAAAAGTACATCGTTCCAGGTAAAAGCGATGTGCTGGATGTGGGCTGCGGCTCGGGGATCTTATCCATTGCGGCAGGGCTTCTGGGAGCCCGGGACGTGCTGGGGATCGACATCGATCCGCTGGCGGTGACGGTTTCCAAGGAAAACGTGGCATTCAACAAACTGGAGAGCCGGATCCGCATCATCGAAGGAGATCTGACCAAAGGCGTGGATTACCGGGCGGATATCGTGGCGGCCAATCTGATGGCGGATCTGGTGGTGATCCTGGCGAAGGACGTGAGACGCCACCTGAAACCCGGCGGTCTTTATGTATCTTCCGGGATCTTAGCGGAAAAGAAAGATGAAGTGGCCGGGAAGATCCGGGACGCCGGTTTTGAGATCGTTGAAATCTATGAAGAGGAAGAATGGGTCTGTATCGTGGCCCGGTAAGGATCATGAGTCGATTTTTTGCTGATAAAAAGAATATATTTGAAGATCATATCGTACTGACCGATAAGGAGGATGTGAAGCATCTGTCCAAGGTGCTCCGGCACCGGATAGGGGATGTGATTGAGATCTCGGATAATGATTCCATGGAGTATGAGATCGAGCTGACCGCCATCACACCGGAGAAGGTCATCGGCCATATCCTGGATGCTCACCCCTTTGAACGGGAACCGAAGACCCGGGTGACCCTGTATCAGGGGATCCCGAAGCAGAGCAAGATGGAGTTGATCATCCAGAAAACCGTGGAGCTGGGTGTGGACACGGTCCTTCCTGTATTCACGGAACGGACGGTAGTCCAGGACCGGGGCCATTTCGGCAAAAAAACAGAGCGGTGGCAAAAAATCGCTTCCGAAGCGGTGAAACAGTGCCGGCGGGGCCTGGCTCCGACGGTGGGACCTGCTGTCACGCTGGATGAAGTCCGGATGATCTGTGCAGAAAACGATCTGAATCTCCTCTGTTATGAAGATGAGAAACAGACGACGTTGAAAGAGGTCCTTCGCCGGGAAAAGGAGAAGGAGCCGCAGAAGATCGGATTGTTCATCGGCCCGGAAGGGGGCTTTTCGGAAAGCGAAGTCAGAAAGCTCACGGAAGCGGGAGCAGTCTCTGTATCTCTGGGGAAAACGATCCTCCGGGTGGAAACGGCTTCGGTGGCGGCCCTTGCGATGATCATGTACGAATTGGAATTGGATGGAGAATAGGATGAGAGTGACGTTCATCACCCTTGGGTGTAAGGTCAATCAATATGAGACACAGGCGCTGAAGGCGCTTTTTGATCACGAAGGATATCAGCTGGTTTCTGAGGAGGAGTCAGCTGATGTTTGTATTATCAACAGCTGCAGTGTTACCAACATCGCCGATCGGAAGTCCCGGCAGGCCATCCGAAAGTTCAAACGGATGAATCCGGAGGGCATCGTTGCGGTGACGGGGTGTTATGCCCAGGTAGGCACGGAAGATCTTCAAAATATGCCGGAGGTGGATATCATCGCCGGCACCAATGAAAAGACCTCTTTGCCGGAACTCATCCGGCGTTTTCAGGATGAGAAGACCCGGCAGACCCGGGTGGATGAATACCGGGAACTGGGCTGTTTTGATGAGATGGGGATCGTTGAGGCCATGGAGGGACGGACCCGGGCTTATATCAAGATCCAGGAAGGCTGCAACCGGTTTTGCTCCTATTGCATCATCCCCTTCGCCAGAGGCCCTGTGAGGAGCCGCCGGGAAGAAGATATCCTGGAAGAAGCGAAACGCCTGATCGGATCCGGCTATCGGGAGATCGTCCTCACAGGGATCAACACAGCTCTCTACGGCAGTGAAGAG
>CADBSL010000057.1 GCA_902797345.1 uncultured Eubacteriales bacterium | reverse complement strand
ATGACCTCAGTCAGGGGCTGTGCCCAGATGAGCCCAGTGAATCCAAAGGCCCGGTCCATCAGTAGCAACAGCGGAATGTAGAGGATCAGCTGCCGAACGATGGTGATCCCGAGAGCGCTCATGGGCTTGCCCATGGCCTGGAAGGACATCCGGCACATAGAGGTGACCCCCACGAAGGGCAGGATGCACATCACAGCCCGAAGAACTTTGGCACCGGTGGCCACCACTTCCGGAGAACCCGTAAAGATCCCGATGAGCAGGGGCGCAAAGATCCCGTAGACCGCCATGACGCACAGCTCGATCCCGCAGACGATGAGGATCCCAGCTCTTAAGACACTCAACATCCGCCGGTAATTCTTTGCCCCGTAGTTGTAACCCATGATCGGCTGGACCCCAGCGGCAAAGCCCTGGTAAATGTAATTACCCAGGGAAAGGAGCTTCTGGGCAATGCCCATGGCCGCCACAGTCAGTTCCCCGTAAGCCACCGCCAGATTGTTATTCACCACAAACGCAGCAGAGGTCAACAGGGTCTCCAGTGCTGCCGGCACCCCGACCCGGTAAATCTCCAACACGATTTCCGCCGCCGGCCGGATAAACTTCCGAGCCGGCCGGAGCAGGGCCTTCCCGCTGAGATAGACCCACAGGGAGATCCCCATCCCGCAGGCATTCCCCAGAATCGTGGCGATGGCGGCGCCCCGGATCTCCAGCCCGAGGGCGAAGATGAAGATCGGATCCAGAATCATGTTCGTGATTGTCCCCACCACCATCCCCAGGATGGAATACTTCACGGAGCCCTCGCCCCGCAGGAGCTGTCCGAAGGTATAATTGCCCATGGTGAAAATCGTGCCGATCAGCAGGATCCCCACATAATATTCTGTGTATAAATAGGTATGCGACTTCGCCCCGAGAAGGGTGACGATGGGATGGAGGAGCGCCAACCCCGCTGCCATGATCACCAGACTGCTGATCAATGTCAGCACGATCCCCGTGGTCACGGTCTGGCGGGCTTTTTCCAGCCGGTCTGCCCCCAGGAACCGGGCCGTCAGGGTGGAGGCCCCAGTCCCCACCATATTGGAAAGAGCGATGGTGACCATCATCACCGGATAGGCCAGGTTCACCGCCGCCAGCTGGTAGTCGTTCCGAAGGAGGCCGATGAAGAAAGTGTCCACCAGGTTGTACAGCACCATGATGAACATTCCCGCCACCAAAGGCACTCCCATCTTCACTACGGCCTTTGCCGGTTTCTCCTGGCTGAGAGTATAGATCCGGGCGTCGCCCTTCATGCTTTCTTTTCTGTCTTCCATCGTTGTCTCCTTTTTTCTTGTCTAATCTATTATAAATGCAAAAAATAATCATTGCAACGCTCCCCGCGGAACCCTGCAGGGGCATTGCGCCGGGTTGCCGGATCCGATATAATGAAAGAAAAACTGCGAACCATGCACAGGGAGGTGCTTTTATGGGTAAAAAAGTCGGTAATCTCATCAAAAAAGCCCGGACAGAGGCGGGGCTGACCCAGGAACAGCTGGCCCGGAAAGTCCGGGATGCTTCCGCGTCGGATATCGGCAAAGCGGAACGGGGCGAAAAGGACCTGACCCAGGAACAACTGAAGCAGATCGCCAAGGCCACCGGCGTGACCCAGAAGTCTCTATTGGACGCCGCCAAGGGGTTCTCCTCCGGCAAGACCTCCTCCTCCTCCGCCGCGAAATCCTCCATGCAGGTCACCGCCGCGGAAAAACGATTGGTGCAGCTCTACCGGAAAGCCGACGCCTCCTCCAAACGGGCGGCACTAAAAGCGCTGAAGGCAGATGAAACCGAAGAGATGCTCACCACACTGCTGGAGGGCGCCATTGATCTTTTTACTAAGAAATAACCCCCTCTCAGTCCGCTGCGCGGACAGCTCCCCCCGGAGGGGGAGCCAAGAATGGGGTCCCGATAATTTTGCCGTGCCGGCTCCCCCCGGAGGGGGAGCCAAGAATGGGGGCCCGGGGATCTTGCCGTGCCGACTCTCCCCCAACGGGGAGCCAAGAATGGATTCCGTCCAAAAAAGATCCTTCGCTTTGCTCAGGATGACGGAATATGCAGTCATCCCCAATAAAGCGAAGGATCTTTTTGACTTCAATTCTTTTACCGCTGGTCCGGCCAGTCGTTCTGATCCGGGCGGTCGTAGTCGGTGTCGTCGAACCGCGTCGGGATCTCTCCCTGGGGCGGTCTTTGCGGATTCACCGGCTGTGCCGGACGCTCCTTCAGGAAGTCCTTGGGCTTACGACTCTTGAACATGTAGACCATGGACAGTATCCCCACCACCGTCAATACGCACCCTATTACCAAAAGGAAGGGCATGGTGTGGGTCCGGCAGTGCATGGTGGAAGTTTCGCAGACCGGTGCGATGATGATCGGCAGCAGAATGGTGGCAACGCCTCCCGCCGCCAGCAGGACGGAAAACAGCCCCGCCGCGATCTTGTTCCGAAGCAGGAACATGATGATGCCAAGAAGTACGATGATGGCGCCGATCCCGAGAGCGATCAGTCTGGTCTTGTGACACATGGGATCAGAATCCGACATGTTCCCGCAGACTCTGACGAAGGTCCAGGGACCGATGGCGATGGCACCGCCGATCAGGATCGTCAGGATGCCGATGAATTTACTTGCTTTCATGGATGATTTCTCCTTATATGTTGATGATGGTTAGAATCTGCTAACGAAACTCATTATACTCCAAGCCGCCAGGGGTTTCAAGAAAATTTAACAAAAGACCCGGCAGGTTCTCCCGCCGGGCCCTTCGATGAAAGGAAAATTGGATTATTCTTCTGTCCGAATCGCTCTCCAGATGCAGGCAGCCAGTGCGCCGCCTACCAGCGGAGCTACGATGAATACCCATACACAGGAAAGCGCGTCGCCGCCCATCAGCAGAGCCGGCCCTAAGGATCTGGCCGGGTTTACGCTGGTGCCGGTGAAGT
>CADBSL010000056.1 GCA_902797345.1 uncultured Eubacteriales bacterium | reverse complement strand
CCTGAAGCCTCAGGTAGACAGCTTCGGTCTGGGACACAAATTCGAAGAAGTCAAGGCCATGTACAAGACCGTCAACGAAATGCTGGGTGACATCATCAAGGTGACCCCCTCCTCCAAGGTCGTCGGCGACATGGCGATCTTCATGGTGCAGAACGAGCTGACACCGGAAAACATTTACGAAAAAGCGGAAGGAATGGACTTCCCGGATTCCATCGTCTCCTACTTTGAAGGGATGATGGGTCAGCCGGAAGGTGGATTCCCGCCGCGGCTGAAGGAACTGGTACTGAAGGGCAAACCCTCCATCGACTGCCGTCCCGGCGAGCTCCTGCCGCCGGAGGACTTCGAAGCCGACCGGGTGTACCTGAAAGACCTGCTGGGCTACGAACCGTCCATCCGTCAGATTTTAAGCTACGCTCTCTATCCGAAGGTCTATGAGACTTACATCAAAGACCTGGCGGAAGAAGGCAACCTGCGGCTCATGGGCAGCGACATCTTCTTCCACGGCTTAGTGGAAGGGGAAACCTGCGAAGTGGCCATCGAAGAAGGCAAGATCCTGGTGATCAAGCTGATCGAAGTCAGAAAGCCCGACGAAGAAGGCATGAGAGAAGTGGTATTTGAAGTGAACGGCAACCGCCGGAGCACCATGATCCACGACTCTTCTGCGAAGACGTCCGCAGCGGCTTCCATGAAACTCATGGCAGACAAGGACAACCCCAATGAGATCGGGGCCAACATCCCCGGCAACATCGTGAAGGTCTTGGTGGCAGAAGGCGACGCCGTCGAAGCCAACCAGCCCATCGCCGTCATCGAAGCCATGAAGATGGAAACCAACATCCTGACACCGGTGGCAGGCACCGTTGGCCAGATCAACATCAAAGAAGGCCAGCAGGTAGACGCCGGCGAACTCATCGCCATCATCGAATAAGAAAAGAAGGTAAACCCCATTGAACCATAAAATCATAGCCCGTCAGGGAGCTGCAAAAGAGTGCTTCATCTGCGGGACAGAAAACGAAGGCGGTCTCCATGCCGCCTTCTATGAATTAGATAACAAAAAAGTCGTCTGCGTATTCACCGCCAAGGACATCCACGGGGGTCACCCGGGGATCCTCCACGGCGGCGTGATCTGCAGTATTTTAGACGAGACCGCCGGCAGGGCCATGACGGTGCTGGCTCCGGAAAACACTGGCGCGCTGACCGTCCAGCTGGACACGACCTTCAAGGAAATGGTCCCCACGAATGTGGAACTCACCGCCGCCGGTTGGGTGGAAGAGATCCGGGAAAAGGTCTACATCGCCCGCTCCGAGATCTACCTCCAGGACGGTACCGTGGCGGCTTCCGCCCGGGGCGTCTACTACCGCCTCAAAGGACGGACCACCGACGACCCCTACCACAAAGTCTATCCCCAGGAACTGGACCGGTTTGAGATCGATATCCCGGAGGAAGCCGGGAGCTAGAAGCTGAAAACTATAATCGACAATCGAAGAAAAAGGCGCTGACAATAATCTGTCAGCGTCTCTTTTATTGTTCATTAACAGGGCTCCTGGCTTCTCGCTCCTCGCTTCCAGCTCCCTCTAAAACTTATTATCTTCCTCAAATCTCCGGATCTTTTTCGACGAATTCTTGATGAATTCTTCTTTCCGGATCTTGATGGTGCGGATCTGCTTATACGGCGGGTTGTCCCGGTTGATCCGGTCCACTTCCTTCCACAGCAGTTCCGTCAGTTCCTCTTCCGACGGAGTCTCTTCAAAGTTCTCCTGGACGTATTCCTCATCCACTTTGATATAGGCGGCGATGACGTCATCGTCTCCCAGGGCCCCTTCCTTGGCAAAGACCACGGATTCTTCGATCAGGTCGGAATTGTTCAGGTAGTATTCCAGTTCTTCCGGGAAGACGTTCTTGCCGTTCTTGGTGATGATGACGTTCTTCTTCCGGCCGGTGATATAGGCGTAGCCTTCGCTGTCGATGTATCCCAAATCCCCGGTGTGGAACCAGCCGTCGATGATGACCTCTTCCGTCAGATCCGGCCGTTTATAGTACCCCAGCATAATATTGTCGCCTTTGATGCAGATCTCTCCGATCCCGTCTTCGTCCGGGTGGTCGATCTTCAGGTGACAGTGCGGGAAGGCCCGTCCGATGGACCGGCTGTTGGGGGCAGTGTCCGGATTCAGTGCGCCCATGGGGGACGCCTCCGTCAGGCCGTAGCCCTGGACCGCCAGGATGCCGAAGTCGGTGAACCCATCCAGCACCTCCGGGTTGATGGCAGCGCCGCCGCTGATCAATATCCGCATATTCCCGCCGAAGACGGCGTGGATGTCCTTGAAGAGCTTCTTCCGCAGGTCGATCCCCAGCTTCCGGGAAGCCCGGCTGATCCGAAGTGCGGTCCGAAGCTTGTCTTCCTTCCCGCTCTTCCGGGCATTGGCCCAGATCTTCTTATAGAACATTTCAAAAATGGCGGGTACTCCCAACAGCATCGTGGGGTGGCACTCCGCGATGTTGGTCAGGATGTATTTCAGTCCCTCGCAATAGGCGATGGAAGCCCCTTTATACAGCGGCATCAAAAAGCCGCAGGTGCATTCATAGGTGTGGTGCAAAGGCAGCACCGAGAAGAAGATGTCCGAAGGCCCTACCGTCAGCACCGTCGGCGCGATCATCAGGTCTTCACAGATGTTCCGGTGGGACAGCATGACGCCTTTGGCGATGCCGGTGGTGCCGGAGGTGAAGAGCAGTACGCTCATCTCATCCGCGATGATCTGGGCTTCCGTAAAGGAAGTGTTTCCCACCCGGATCATTTCAGCGCCTTCTTCAATGGCCCGGGACATGGACCGTACCGGATCCCGATCTGCTTCTGCTTCCATGTCGATGATGATCTCCAGGTTCGTTCCGCCCTCGTTTCTCATATCCAGGAAATCCTTCACATGTTTTTTGGCGGCAATGACGCAGGTGATCTCCGCTTCGATGACCTGCTGCTTCAGCTCCCTCGCCGGCAGCTCCTTGTCCAGAGGCACCACGACGCCGGTGCCGCAGACGATGGCCATATAGGCCACGGCCCACTGGTAGCAGTTGGCGCCGATGACCCCGATCCGCCGGTCTTTCTGGCCCATGGCGATGAGGGTCGTCCCCAGCGCATTGACATCCTCAAGGTATTTCCGGTAGGTAATGGGTTCATAGGGGTCTTTCCTGCTGTTCTTCTGCCAGAACGCCGGGAGATTCCCAAACTCCTTCACCGAGGTCTCGATCATGTTCTTCAGGTCTGTGATGGGCCGGGAGTCCTTGTATCTCACAGTCGGGTCTTTGCTGGACTGGATAGCGTGGACAGTTCCCAGAGCATCCTTCAATTCTTTTTCTTTCAGTTCAAGATAATCTTTCTGATCCATTCTTCTCTTCTCTTTCTTTCTTTCGATACGGGATTATTCCACGATCTCATGGTAATGGCGGGAACCAACTCTCTTGTGGGCGGAAGCATCGTGCATCCGTTTGATGATGGCCACGTCTTCCGGTGTTCCCTCTCCCGTCATGATATATTTATCGATGGCTGCGTAGGTCACGCCCATCTCTTTTTCATCGGTCTGTCCTTCGAAGAGGCCAGCCGATGGTGCTTTTTTGATGATATTTTCCGGTGCTCCCAGATACTCCAGGAATTCGTAGATCTCACCCACGTTCAGGTCGGAGATGGGGTTGAAATCAAAGGCGCCATCTCCCCACTTAGTGAAATAACCGGTATAGCGCTCGCTGCGATTGCCGGTACCGGCTACCAGAGCTCCCATGGTCTGGCCGATGGCGTAGACTGTAGTCATCCTCAGTCTCGGGGCGATATTCTTGCTGGCTGCCTCCGACACGTCCATGGTCTCACCGATGCTGTCCATGATGGCTTCCTTGGCCGCTGTCAGATCTACCGTAATGTTATCGATGTGGAACTGCTGGGCCACAGCCATCCCGTCCTCCATGTCCTCACCGAAGTTCCGCTTGGACTGACAGGGCATCATG
>CADBSL010000055.1 GCA_902797345.1 uncultured Eubacteriales bacterium | reverse complement strand
TTGAAAGAAAGGAACGACGAATATGATCAATAAGGACCGATTACTGGCGATCACGGACGGGATCGTGGCCATCGCCGCCACTATCATGGTGCTGCAGCTCAGCATCCCGGACCGGGCCGGTCTCAGTGAAATGACCGCACAATGGCCCATTATGCTGGCCTATATCATCAGCTTTCTGCAAATTTTCCTGGCCTGGCACGAGCACCACGACAGCATCGCGCCGGCTGAATGGATCAACCATCGGATTTTCCTGATCAACTGTGTCTGGCTCTTTTTCATTACCCTGCTGCCCTTTGTGACCGGGATCGTCGGAAAGTCGCCGGACCACACACCGTCTATGCTCCTGTACATCGCGGTACTGCTTCTGGTGCAGTTGTCGATCACCATTGAGAGCCGGGCGATCCAGAAACTCAATGGCTGCGCGATCGTGGATGCACCGGTGATCCGTCAGATCCGGATCATGAGTTTTGTCGGCTATGGGGCGGCGGCAGTGTGCGCATTGATCTATCCCATTGCCAGCTTTGCCATCATCCTGATCCTGACCATTGCCGAGATCGTGGTCATGTGTCGGTATGACTCGAAAGTCACCGCCAGGATCCAGAAGATGCGGGCAGAACAAAAGGATAAAAAAGACTGAAAATGAAAAAACGAAGGAAGAAGTTTGGCCTCTTTCCTTCGTTTTCCCTTTTACCCTTTTGACTTTTGACGACCCCCTGGTCGTCTTTCCCCTGTTTATGGTTTCATTATAGGAAACAGAGCATCTGAAAAAACGTCACAAGTAGTGACGTTTTTGTGTTTTCTTGACTTTTTTTAGGGATTTCGGTACACTTTTTTCAGAATAAGGAGGACGGACATGGAAGCAAAGGTCAAGCGGCTGCCCGACGGCCGTGCGGAAGTGGAATTCGTAAATGGCGATCGCTATGTGGGCGAACTGAAAGACAACCGGCTCACCGGGAAAGGAACCATGTGGTATGCGGACGGCCGCGTCTACGAGGGAGCCTTCCTGAACGGGGAATGGCATGGAAAGGGAAAAGCGACCTGGAAGGGCGGCGGCTCCTTCGGCGGCTACTGGTTCCATAATAAGCGCCAGGGCTTCGGCAGAGAAATCGTCGTAAATGAACGGGGGGAGGAGATCTCCGAATACGGCGGAGTCTTTAAAAACGATATCCTGGACGGGGAAGGCTGGATGAACTGGCCGGACGGTTCCCGGCTCACAGGCATTTTCAAAGGATTTGAAGTGATCGGTGAAGCGACCATGCATTATGGTGTGAATCACAGCGAGGAAAGCTATCGGCTCTGCAGCTATACCGGTCCCATGGTCATCCAAAACGGCGGATACACCCGCCAGGGAAAGGGAACGCTGACGGATCAGGACAAAGTGGTCTATGAAGGCACTTTTCAGGACGGCCTGAGGGAGGGACTGTTTAAAGTCACCTATCCCGACGGGAAAACGGAGAAAGTGGAATTCCGAAAGGACCGGAGAGTCGGCCCGCAGAAGAAGGACGCGCCTCCTGTCCGGACAACGGCTCCGGCGAAGGGAACGGGATCTCTGCCGGCAAAAGGACCTGCCCGGACGATAGAGAAAAAGCCACAGAAAGCGGCTGCGGTGCACAGGACTCCGATGAAACGGGATGATCGTTACCTCAGTGCGGATCTCACCGGGAATGAACGCTATTCGGAAGAACTGCGTCCCTATTTTGAGGACGTGATCGGGATGGACGAGGTCAAGGAACAGCTGGATATCATGTACCGGCGGATGAAGATCGACGCCATGCGGCAGGAGACCCTGGGAGTTTCGGCAGATCCCACGGGCTATTATTTCATCCTGACCGGCAACCCCGGCACCGGGAAAACCACCGTGGCCCGGATCATCGCCCGGATGCTCCACGACCTGGGGTTCCTGCCTTCCGAGACCTACATCGAAGTAGACCGGGGGGACATCGTGGGGCAGTACATTGGACAGACCGCGATCCGGATGAACGAGATCTTCGAATCCGCAAAAGGCGGGACCCTCTTCATCGACGAAGCCTATACGTTATATAGAAAAGGGGACGAAAAGGACTTTGGCACAGAGGCCATCGACACCCTGCTGAAGGATATGGAGGACCACCGGGGAGAATCCTGCGTGATCCTGGCGGGCTATCAG
>CADBSL010000054.1 GCA_902797345.1 uncultured Eubacteriales bacterium | reverse complement strand
TTCTCCTTATTATTTCTTCTATCTAAATATAATCCAAATACCGAACGATGTCAAAATTTACGTAAACTATTGTTTTTAATGCTCTAAAGCGATATAATAAAATAACTATGAAAATATCGACAAAAATGACATGAATTCAGATAAAGGAGATGAGATGTTGAATATTTTTCCTGCGATCGATATCAAAAACGGGCAGTGCGTCCGGTTGGTACAGGGCGACTTTGCCAGACTGGAATCCTACGGAAACGATCCGGTGAAAATGGCGCAGAACTGGGTGAACCAGGGGGCGAAAAACCTGCACATCATCGACCTGGACGGGGCGCTGATGGGAGAAGCGGTGAATAAGGACCTGATCAAGACCATGATCGAATCGGTCAACGTGCCGGTCCAGTTCGGCGGCGGTGTCCGGGACATGAAATACGTGGAAGAAATGATCGAAGCCGGTGTGACCCGGGTGATCCTGGGGACCAGTGCTCTTTCACACAAAGCTTTTGTCAAGGAAGCCATCAAAACCTATGGTGAAAAAATCGCCGTATCCCTGGATGCCAAAGACGGATATGTAGCCGTTCGGGGTTGGACCGAGCTGACTGACGTGACGGCAGCCAACTTGGCTCAGGAGCTGGAAGGCTATGGCCTCCACACTGTCATCTATACAGACATCTCCAAGGACGGCATGATGGCCGGACCGAATTTCGAGGAGATCGACAAAATGAACAAGAGCATCAAATCCAATCTGATCGCTTCCGGCGGCGTTTCCACACCGGAGGATGTGAAGAAGCTGGAGGAGATGGGGATCTACGGCTGCGTGATCGGCAAAGCGTTATACACCGGCGGTATCAGCCTGAGCGATATCCTGTAGCAAATTATTTTCTGCCTTGCACGCCCATCGTGCAGGGCAGTTTCTTTTTGGGAGGTCAAATATGGGAAACAAACGAATCATCGCCATCGACGGCAACAGCCTGATCAATCGGGCTTTTTATGCATTGCCGCCCCTGTCCAATAAGGATGGGATCTGCACCAACGCGGTGTATGGGTTCGTGAACATGCTGAACAAGATCATGGCGGAGTACGAGCCGGAGTACATCGCTGTGGCTTTCGATATGAAAGACCCTACGTTCCGGCATAAGGAATACAGCGAATACAAGGCGGGAAGGCGGAAAGCACCCTTCGAGCTGATCCAGCAGTTCCCCATCCTGAAAGACCTGCTGGGGCGGATGGATATCCAGTGTCTGGAGCTCCCCGGGTTTGAGGCGGACGATATCATCGGCACCATCGTCAAACGAGGCGAAGCGGCGGGGCTGGAGCCCTATGTCATCACAGGGGATAAGGATGCTCTCCAGCTGGCGTCGGATACGACGAAGATCATCATCACCAAAAAAGGACTGACGGAATTCGATGTGTACGATAAAGACACCATGATGGAGCGTTACCACATGACGCCGGAGCAGTTCATCGACCTGAAGGGGCTGATGGGAGACCAGTCCGACAACATCCCCGGGATCCCGGGGGTGGGAGAGAAAACCGGCATCGCCCTGATCGAACAGTTCGGCTCGGTGGAGGAGATGCTTTCCCGGACCGAAGAGATCAAACGGCCCAAACTCCGGGAGAAGGTGGAGGAACACGCTGCCCTGGCCCGGCTGAGCCGGAAGCTGGCGGAGATCAATACGAATGTGCCGTTGGAAATGGACTTTGAGGAAATGAAGGTCACCCACCCGGATGTGAACCGGGTCACGTCCCTCTACCGGGAACTGGAGCTGTTCAGCCTCATCGGGAAAATAGATAAGACCTGGCTGGCGGATTTTCGGCCGGAAGAGGAGAAGACCGGCGGAGAAAAGGAGCTTCCAACGGAAGGCGTAAAGGTCCTGCTGGAGGGAAAAGATGATGTATCCGGGCTTTTGGACGATCTTCGGAAACAGGATACGGTTTTCCTGAAGGTCTTCGGGGACCCGGATCATGTGAATCAGCCCGCCATCTATGGGATGGCGCTGGGACTGGGAGAAACACTGTACTATGTCACCCAAAAGGAGACGATGGATCCGATCATAGCGATCCTGGGAGAGGGGACCATCGGGATCCGGGGACACCTCCTGAAGGACGGTTATTATATGATGAAATCCCTGGCCGGCAGGGAGCTGAAGCTGAAGACGGCATTTGACATCGGCATCGCTCAATATGTGCTGGAACCCCAGCGGGGAGACTTTGGAGTGAAAGCCCTGTCCATCATGTACGCCGGGACGGAACTGGAGAATGAGAAGGATTTCCTGAAGAACAATTCCCAGACGGATCTGTTCGGCAACTCCGACCACTCCTTTGCGGAATACGCTGCCCGGTGTATGGAGCTTCTGGAACTGGTGGAACCGGTCCAGCAGGGAGACCTGAAGGATAAGGGACTGGAAGAGGTCTATTATGATATTGAGCTGCCGCTGATCGAGATCTTTGCGGATATGGAATACCGGGGATTTAAGGCAGACCGGGAGGAACTGTTGAAGATCGGCGGTATCATCGAAGAGAACCTGCAGGGGATGCAGGAGAGGATCTACGAGTTGGCCGGAGAGGAATTCAACATCAATTCTCCGAAGCAGCTGGGAACGATCCTGTTTGAAAAGTTGGATATGCCGGGGGCGAAGAAGACCAAGACCGGCTATTCCACCAATGTGGACGTATTGGAAAAACTGAAGGATGAATATGAGATCGCGGGGCTGGTGCTGGAGTACCGGACCCTGACGAAGCTGCGCAGCACCTATGTGGAAGGGCTGCTGCCCCTCATTTCTCCGGCAGACGGGAAGATCCGGGCCCACTTCCAGCAGACCGGTACCGCCACCGGGCGGATCAGCTGCACGGAGCCCAACCTGCAGAACATCCCGGTCCGGCAGGAACTGGGGAGGAATCTTCGGAAGGCCTTCGTGGCGGACGAGGGATGTACGTTGGTGGATGCGGACTATTCCCAGATCGAGCTTCGGATCCTGGCTCACATTTCGGGGGACGAGAACATGATTGCCGCCTTCCAAAATGGTGAAGATATCCACCGCTCCACGGCGGCCCGGGTCTTCGAGGTGCCGGAAGCGGAAGTGACGAGCATCCAGAGAAGCAATGCCAAGGCGGTAAACTTCGGGGTGATCTACGGCATGAGCGGCTTCGGATTGTCGGAGAACCTGCATATCAGCCGTCGGCAGGCGGAAAAATACATCAACGATTATTTTGAAAAATACAAAGCCGTTCGGGAATACATGGACCGGACCATCGAAGAGTGCCGGGACAAAGGCTATGTGACGACCATCAAAGGCCGGCGGAGAGAGATCGTGGACATCCGAAACTCCAATTTCATGAAGCGTCAGCTGGGAGAACGGCTGGCTATGAATTCCCCGATCCAGGGCAGTGCGGCGGACATCATCAAGATCGCCATGATCAAGGTGTTTGAGGAATTACGGGAGAGAGGATTCAGATCCAAGATGATCCTTCAGGTCCACGATGAACTCATCATCAACACCTATGAGGACGAAAAGGAAGATGTGATGGAATTGCTGAAACGGAACATGATGGGAGCGGATGAGCTCAGTGTTCCCCTGGAGGTCGGCATGGACAGCGGAAGCAATTGGTACGAAGTAAAGTAGATAGTAGATAGGAGAAAGGAGAAGAAATGCTGATAGGATTGACAGGCGGGATCGGCAGCGGCAAATCGACGGTCTCGAAATACTTGAGTGAACACGGCTGTACTATCGTGGATGCGGACCAGATCGCCCGGCTGGTGGTGGAACCCGGCAGCGAGGCGCTGGAGGAGATCAAAAAAGTCTTCGGGGCGAAATTCCTGACCCCCGACGGGAGGCTGGACCGGAAGAAACTGGGACGGCTGGTGTTCGCCAATAAAAAGATGCTGGCGAAACTGGAGGCGATTTTGAACTCCAAGATCAACGGAGAGATCTGGCGGCAGATCCAGGAAGCGGACACGGACATCGTGGTGCTGGATGCGGCGACCCTGATCGAAGCCGGATATGACGAGAATGTGGAACGCCTCTGGATCGTGGATGCAGATGATGAGGTCCGGATCAAACGGGTCATGGAGCGGGACGGAATGACCCGGGAAGACGTAATCAACCGGATGAACAACCAGATGAGCCGGGAAAAGCGGCTGGACCGGGAGTGCACTGTCATCGACAATTCCGGCACGGTGGAAGAGACGTACGAAAATGTGCGTAAGGCGCTGGAGGAACTGAGAAAAGAGCTGGAGTCTGGGGTCTGAAGTCCAGAGTCTGGAGACTGAATGCTGGAGTTTTCAGCCCGGAGATCGGATATATATTGTGCCGGTTGGATGCTGGTGATATAGTTTAAATGGGCATCTTTGTAGAGCATTCCTTGTGTCGAATCGTTTTTACTAAATCTCTAAAAGAACGAGGAGGAATACTATGAAAAGATTATTGGCTTTACTGCTTTGCCTGACATTGGTGATTGGGATGTCAGCCTTAATGGCCGGCTGCGGCGGAGGCGGCGATACTTCTGACAGCTCATCTGAATCGGCGACAGAAGAAACCGCAGATACGGCAGAGACGGAGGATCCGTCCTTCCTGTATGGCACTTGGTTCGTTGAAAAAGTAACGGTGAACGATCAGGAAATGGATCCGGATGACTTTTTTAACGGGCACACGTTTTCCTGGTACTTCAGCGATGATGGCACAGCCACTATGTGGGTAGACCAGAATCATGCGTTGTTGAATTATGAACTGAAAGACGGACATGTGACTTTGAGCGGTGATCTGACTTACGAAGCGGACCTGACAGAAGGCTCCCAGACCCAGATGACCTGGCACTATGACGTGGAAGGCGTCCAGGCGGAAGTGCTGATGGAGAAGTATGAGGAGTAGGACGGAGTTCTCAGTCTAAAGTAAGAAGGACAGAGAGGGAAGGTTGGAGAATCTTTTGGATTCTTCGATCTTCTTTCTTGACAAAGATGGCCCTCTGGGGTATTATTATTTAGTCAGCATTGCGACATGCGGTGGTGCTGGAATCGGCAGACAGGCACGTTTGAGGGGCGTGTGTCAACAGACGTATGGGTTCAAGTCCCATTCACCG
>CADBSL010000053.1 GCA_902797345.1 uncultured Eubacteriales bacterium | reverse complement strand
GGTCTCAAAGGACGGTGCGTTCCAAGGTAGCTCAATGGCGGAGCACTCGGCTGTTAACCGATAGGCTGTGGGTTCGAGTCCCACCCTTGGAGCCATTTTTTCGCCGGGGTGGCGGAATTGGCAGACGCCCGGGACTTAAAATCCCGTGAGATTTTATCTCGTACCGGTTCGACCCCGGTCCCCGGCACCAATTTAATCAGACATCGCGGAGTGGAGCAGCTGGTAGCTCATCGGGCTCATAACCCGAAGGTCGTAGGTTCAAATCCTGCCTCCGCAACCAGAGAAATAAAGAAGACGGCAAATGGCCGTCTTTTTTTATTTCTCCCGGAAACGGAGAAGATCTGGGGCATGGCATCCGGGTTATGAGGCCGATGAGCGGGGCTCATTGGGCACGGAGCCCGACCGCCGCCGGTGGCGGATGAAGGGAGGGTGACGAGGCGCAGCGGTCAAAAGTCCCCGCGAACGAAAGAGAGCGGAGGGGACTTTTGGGAACCGCAAGCTGGCCCGAAGGGATAACCCGAAGGTCGTAGGTTCAAATCCTGCCTCCGCAACCATGCAATATCAACGCTTTCGATTTAGTCGAAAGCGTTTTTTTCGTATTAACCATTTTTTAACCACTTGGTCCCGCATTGAGCAAGATTGTGTGATTGCTGGAGCTTTTGCTGAAATCTGCTTAGATCATTTTCTTTGGATCACCCCTTGACTCTGACGTTACGTCATAGTTTATACTGTGCTTACAGGAAGGAGGGGATGAGGATGATGACCGTGCATGAGGTCAGCAAATTGACAGGGGTGAGTATCCGCGCCCTGCAGTATTACGACAGGATCGGGCTGCTTCCGCCGGCGGATGTGACGGAGGCCGGGTATCGTTTGTACGATGAGGCGTGTCTGGAAAAATTGCAGCAGATCCTGCTGTTTCGGGAGCTGGAATTCAAGCTGAAGGAAATCAGGGAGATCGTCGGTGACCCGGGCTTCGACCGGGACAAGGCGTTGAAACAGCAGATCGAACTATTGAAGCTTAAGAAAGAACATATCGAGGGTCTGATCGCTCTTGCGGGCAGGATCCTGGAGCGGGAGGTGAAAGAAGTGGAATTTGAAGCATTTGATACAGGGAAACTGGAGGAATATGCCGCACAGGCGAAGGCATCCTGGGGAGATACGGCTGCGTATAAGGAGTTTGAAGAAAAGGCCGGAGACCGGACGAAGGAGCAGGAAGCGGACCTGAGCCGGAGGATGATGGAGATTTTTGGAGAGTTCGGGCAGATCCAGGGGAAGGATCCGGCGTCCGCCGAAGCTCAGGCGCTGGTGAAGAAGCTGCAGGACTTCATCACGGAGCATTTTTACACCTGCACCCGGGAGATCCTTTCCGGGCTGGGAAAGGCCTATGGGGCCGGAGGTGAGTTCACCGAGAACATCGACCGGGCCGGCGGATCGGGGACGGCGGAATTCGCGGCGGCGGCGATCGAGGTCTATTGCCGGGCATAGGCAGACTCGTATTCAAAAACTCCTTTACAAATCGAGACGGCCCATATATAATGGACTCAATTAAATAGTACGCAATCTATTTGATCGATTGAACTTGATTGAAGTACCAATTTCTATGAAAGAATGATAAAGGAGAATGGACATGAGTATGATGGATCTGATCCGTAAAAGACGGAGCGTGCGGACCTTTGACGGGAAGGAGCTGAAGGAGGAAGATGTCCTTAGAATAATGGAGGCTGCCGGAGAGGCGGGAAACCCCTTCGACATCCCGATTTCCTGGAAGATCCTCGATGGGAAAAAGGAGGGACTTTCCAGCCCGGTGGTCGTCGGGACGGACACTTTCATTGCGGGAAAACTGGGCCGGGTCCCCCATGCGGAGGAAGCCTTCGGGTATTCTTTTGAGCAGGTCGTTCTGTTTGCGGAATCCATCGGAGTAGGGACCACCTGGATCGCAGGGACCATGAACCGGGGCGCCTTCGAGCGCGCGATGGAAGTTGGCGAGGAGGAAGTGATGCCCTGCATGAGCCCGCTGGGATATCCGGCGAAAAAAATGGCTTTTCGGGGGATGATGATGCGGAAGGGCGTCAAGGCGGACAGCCGGCTTCCTTTCGGGGAACTGTTTTTCGAAGAAGATTTCGGGACCTCGCTGACGGAGGAAAAGAGCGGCCGGCTGAAGGAAGCGCTGGAGGCGGTGCGGCTGGCACCCTCTGCCGTCAATAAACAGCCCTGGCGGGTGGTCGTTACGGAAAATGCGGTCCATTTTTATGAGAAGCACAGCGGCGGCTATGTTTCCGGCGGTGGCTGGGATATGCAGAAGATCGACATGGGGATCGCCCTGTGTCACTTTGAACTGGTGGCCAAAGAGAGCGGGATCGATGCGGCGCTGGAAGTCGCCGACCCGGGGATCTCGATCGGCAGTGATATGGAGTATATTGCTTCGTACCGCATCGGATAAAAAAGAAAAAGCAAGCGTATCGTTCGATAATAAATGATAATGCTTGCTTTTTTTCTATTGGTTGGTGTTTTCTATTAGAGCCGACCGCTTGTTGGGGCCGTCCTCGCTACTCCGGTTTTGCCGGGGGTTCGCCGTCCGGTTTGCCGCCGCTGGGAGGAGTCCCGGGGCCGCCCTGTCCGCCGTTCCCACCATCCGGTGGTGCGTCGTGTCCGCCGCCGGAGGTGACGACGGCTTCGATGGCCTCGCCGGTGGAGGCGCTGCCGTCATAGGCGACGCCGTTCACGTAGAGGGTGTGGCCGTTCAGGTCGATGGAGCCGGCTTCACAGGTCAGGCTGGTGATGTACGCATCGGAAGTGAGGACCCACTTGGAATCCGCATCCAGTTCCACATAGACTTCGCCTTCCTGTCCATTCGGGTTGATGCTGCCGGTAAAGGTGGAGCCATCCGTCAGATAGAGGTTCAGGTTGGAAACCTCATCCACCAGCATGTCGCCGTTGATCTCCTGGGACGCTGCGTTCAATGTGACCTGGCCGCCGTTGGAACCTTCCGTGCCCCAGCCTGCCGCCGCGGCCCGCAGGAAGACGCCGTCCGCATCGTTATTGACGATGGAGGCCTGGCTCAGGTTGATCTCGGTGACGGTGTTGTTAACGAAGAATACGTCGCCGTTTTGGTTGGTCAGGGTCCCGCCGTTCATGGTGAAGGAGGAGAGGCCTTCTTCCGCGTCGCCGGACATGGACTGGTAGATCATGACGGCCTGATAGTATTCGGACTTGTCGCTGTTTTTGGTGTTATTGTCCGCGGTGAGATCCACGTTGTTCAGGGTCACGGAATTCTTCCCTTCCACCACCACGCCCTGGGAAGCAGTGGATTCCAGGGTGGCATCGCTGACAGTGATGTCGGCGGTGGAGTAGATCACCGGGGATCCGGTGCCGTCGGTGGTATAGGTGCCGCCGGTAACGTTCACGGTCCCGCCGCCCCGGTCAGACCGGATCGCTGCGGAGGAATTGCCGGTGGTGTGGATGTTCAGGTTTTCCGCATTCATCGTCCCGCCGCCGGTGGTCATCAATCCGCCGGAGCAGTTGCCGGTGGTCTCGATCACGGAATCTTTGATGGAAACGGTGGTCCCTTCTCCGTAGCTGAATACGGCGTTGGCGTGTTCACCGGCTGTGTTGATCACCATTTCGGAGAGTTCCAGCGTGCCGCCGTTGGTGGCGAAGATGGCGGAGTTATCGCCGTAAAAATCCGCTTCATCGCCGGCGTCGGAATCACCGGTCTTGTTGACGGCGGTGTTGGAATAAGTCAGGGATTCGCCGTCAGCAGTGATGACGTGTTCGCCATCTCCGGTGGCCTCCAGGGTCTCTGTGATTTGGATGGCGTCTGCTGTCAGCGACGCAGCAGCTTCCGCCGCTGTATCCTGTGCCTTTGTGCCGCAGGCGGTCAGCACCAGGCAAAGTATGATGCATAAAGCTAAGGTTATTCTTTTTTTCATTTCTCAAGTCTCCTTTTTGATTGGTTGAGAAGAGTATACCGCTTGAACTTTAAACGAACATTAAACAGAAAAATTATTTCGTGTGGAGACAAAAATGATATAATCAGAAATCATCAGGAGCAGCGCAGCGTTAGGAGGAAATGATGGAAAGAGTGACATTGGATGAAAAGATGACGATCGGTTGCCTGGAAGGATTTCACGTGATGACAGAAGAGGAGCGGAGCAAAATGTCGATGCTGGAAGAGGGGCCGTGGGTCGGCCTTTCCGATCCGGACCGGCATATCCTGGTGACGGTCGGGTGGAAGCCTGTAAAAGGACTGGCCTCCATGCTGAAGGGGAAGAGTCTGGCGGAGAATATGGAAAAGCAGGTCCGTCGGGCCATGTCGCCTTTTGGGTATACATCGGAAGGACCCAGGGAACGGTTGATCGCGGGGAGCAAGGCCTATGGTTTCGGTTATGGATATGCCGCCGGGGATATCGATATGGTTGCAGAGTCCTATGTCCTGAAAATCGATAAGGTACTTTATTTTTTTCATTTTTATGCCAGGGCGGCTTTGAAAAAAGAGAGTCTTCCGGTGTAGAAAGAGATGCTGGAGAGCGTTCAGGTGAAGTGAGGCCCGGTAATAAAGGATACTGGTATTGCGAAGGCTGCGGCCAGCGGTACATGGACGAGGCCGGGACGAAATTTGCCAGCGAGTCCGACGTGGATATGTGTGAGATGGGCCACGGCGGGATGTTTTAGTGAGTCAGGAACGAAAATAATGCGATGCTCAATTATATGGGCATCGCATTAGAATTGTCGGGATGGAGGTCAGCGACCAGAGCGGGTCATGATTTGCTCATCCGCATCAGGAGCGTGGCCGCCTGCGCCCGGGTGGTGAGGCCGGCCGGGGCCAGCGTGGTCTCGGTCATACCGGTGATGAGGCCTTTTTCCACGGCCCAAGTCATGGCATCTAACGCCCAATCGCTGATCTGGTCGGCGTCGGTGTAGGTGTCTAAAGCAAAGGAATGATTTCCTTGGCTCTCCCCGCTGGGGACGCTGAGTGACCCGAAATCTTTGATTTCGATGTCAATCGCGTGCTGTGGCTGAGCTGTCTGCGAAGCAGACTGAGAGGGGCGCTCATTATTCATCTCATACCTATACAAAATCACGGCGAACTGCTCCCGGGTGATCCTGTCCGTCGGTCCGAATCTGCCGTTGCCGTAACCGTTGACGATGCCCTGAGCGGCGGCCCAGTTCACCGCCTGTTCGTACCAGGAGCCCTTCTCCACATCATCGAAACGAAGCGTCTCCTGGCTCTCTCCCTCGGCAAGAGCCGGACTTCCGGCCAATCTCCACAGCATCGTGACCGTCATGGCACGGGTCACGGAGGTATTCGGCTCGAACCGATCCGCCGCCGTCCCGTTCATGATCTTCTTTTCCAGTGCAAAGTGCACGCCGTCGTGATACCAGGCGGTGGGATCCATATCCTTAAATGCGTGGATCGGGCAGGTCTCGTCCTGTGGGCAGGAGGGGCTTTCCGACACCTCTACTGTCACTTCCGTTTCCCGGAAGACGCTGTCGCCATTCTCTTTCAGGGATTCGGTCCGCACTTTTACTTTGGCAGTGCCCGGCCCGACAGCTGTCAGGACTCCGCATTCACCGGCTGTGACGACGTCGGTGTTTTCCGATTCATAGACGTAGTCCACGATCTTCGCGGGGGAAGGAGAGGTCTCGATCATCAGGGGCGTCTGCTCTCCCACCTTCATCCGGATCACATCGCTTTTCGGACGGATGGACTCCGGGATCGGCGCTTTCCCCTTCGTGACGGTCAGGGTGAAATCCCGGCTCTTTCCATTTTTCAGAGTCGCCGTCACTGTGACGGTGCCTTCGCCCTGATAGGTGATGAAGCCTTCTCTGTCCACGGTGGCGTAGGACTCATCCGAGGAAGTCCAGGTGACGCTTTGATCCTGGGCGTCCGTGGGAATGACCCGATAAGAGATCATGTATGTATCGATGTGGGCATCGTAAACCACGATATCATTATCCTTGCTGAAGGAGATGTCCTCCCCGCGGGTCACTTCGCTGTCCGGCACGTATTTTGCGTTGATGGTCAGATCCTTTGTGACCTTGACCGGATCTTCGATGATATTGCCGTCTTCATCGGTCCAGCCCAGGAAGAAGTATCCTTCCTTGTCCGGGTGCTTCCAGGTACCGTAGACATAACCCCCATCTTCCTGGAAATCCGTAGCATAGACTTCGCCGTCTACTACGTATTGGATCCGGTGGATAAGATTTTTCAACTCATCAAAATGCTCATCCACCCAGTCGATCCGGTTCCGGATCCAGGACTTCAGACCCTCCACTTCCTTTTTATAATCAAAATCTTTATCGTTCGGGAAATACAGCTCGTGATTCTTTTCGGCGGAAGCCTTCGTTTCTTTATAATACTGATCGATGAGGCCGTCTTTTGCGATCATTTTCTCCAGAGCCACTTTCATCTCTGGCCATTGTTTATAGAGTTCCTGCACAAAGCCGCCTTCTTCCCGATCATACAGCATGGGTTTGTTCCAGTCATGACCGTAGGGGAAGCCGGTGGTATAGGGCTGGTAATTCCAGGCATAATCGAAATCCCAAAGGGGCCCCCAGTAGATCTTGCTGACTCCGTTTTCCGGATCCCGATCCTTATAGAAGTAGGTGCTGCCGGTGGCGAAGGCGTCCCCGTTCAGGGAGAATTCCTGCACCAGCCAGTACTTGGCGGCGGATTCCACATCCATCAGGTCCCGATAAGCGGTGCCCTGTTCAAACAGTACATCCTCGAACATCTGGACATAGTTTTGGATATAGTCCTGTTGGACATGGTTGACATAGCCGTCCCCCAGTTCATTGCCGGTGAAGGTTTCTTCCCCCTCATCCAGGCCGCTGCCCAGGGTGTTCTCCCCCGTATCGAAGGAGGGGGTATCTGTGGCCCACTCAGCTCCTCGTTTCGTGAAGAACCGATCCGGCGAACCATCCCGGACCTGGATGCCGTTCTGGATCAGGTAGCCGCCGGTGATGGTGTGGGGGTCGGTATCGCTGTTATCTAATTCTTCGATATCCAACCGATTATCGCCTACCCGGACATTTTCCGTAAGATAATAGCTCCCGTAGTATTTGCTTCCAAATTGCTGCCCGGTGATCACAAGATCTACCGGAACGCCTCGAGGGGTGAAGGCAAAGCCCATTTCATCTCCCAGCCAGCCGGTGATCCGGTCCTTCAGGAGCGTCGAGTCGAAAGCGTTGGCGATCAGCGCCCAGTGCTTGTTGGCCCCCAATCCAAAGAGATCCGCCTTTTTATCCAATTTGATCTTAAAAGGTTTCTTTATGGCAGAGTGCTGCCAGGAGGAATTGCCCCGGCCCCGGATGCTCATGGAAAGATCCGTGACCCCTTCGCAGGGAAGGTCCGGAAAGTCGGAATAGTGGAAGCCCTCCGGCACGTCGATGGTGACGCTGCCGTAACAGTATACGCTGTGGTCCGGGCTTTCGATCATATCCTGGATGGAGCCCTTGCTTTCATCGATATTCAGGTATACTACGGGGATCCCGTTGTCGATCTGGACGGGGTCGCTGTCCTCCTCCGCAAATACGGCGGAAGGCAGACAAAAGACGGCCGCTGCGAACAGGACTGCCAGAAACAGTTTCAGGGATAGTTTTACGGAAAACCTTGTGTTCATTTCATTCACCGATCCTCTTTGTTTTTCATATTTTCCTATTAGGATAAAAATAGCATATCCGTGAGCGGGAGTCAATCGATAGCGACGGGACAAGAGGGTGATTGCCAGACCGGTGACGGGATGGTATAATCAGATAACTGTAAAAACCTGTATATCATTGAAGAAGGAGGAAGCGTATGAAAAAAGGACTTGCCCTGGTGTTGGCATTGATGTTGATGATCTCGGTCCTGGCGGCCTGCGGGCAGACCGGTGAGAACAGCACCGGCGATACAGAAGGGGCGCAGGGACCGGTCAGCGGCACGGCCGCCATCGAATCCCTGGAGACGATCGGAGATGCTATGGCGCTGGAGTCGGCAGAGTTCCGGCAGTCTTCCGGCGAAGCGAACCGCTTTGTCTATGTATTTGGCCTGGATGGGACGTACTACCGGGTGATAGCGCCCATGACCGACGAGGAGTTCCAAGAGTTCATGGATCTGGATTATGACGACCCGGATTATGATGCGAAGCTGGAGAAGGTCATCGGCCCGTTGAAGATCGAAACATGGGAGAAT
>CADBSL010000052.1 GCA_902797345.1 uncultured Eubacteriales bacterium | reverse complement strand
TCCGGTCTTCTTACACTTTTTAAGTATTCCAGTTCCGCTTCACGCTTGGTGTATTCGGATCTGGTCATCTGTCTTCCTTCCGCCATCAGTAACACTCCTTTATATTTTACTTTAATGTTTCTATTATAAATTAGCAGGGGATTGCTGTCAAGAAACCCTTCAGCTCTCCCATGTCAGAGATTCTGTTGACCTGCCCCCGGATCTGAGAGGCCCCCGGGATCCCTTTGATGTACCACCCCACATGCTTTCTCATCTCCAGAACAGCCACCCGCTCTCCCTTCAGCTCTGCCATCATCTCCAGCTGCCGGAGCATCATCGCCTTCACTTCTTCAAAGCCCGGCTTCTCCAGCGGTTCGCCGGTCTTCCAACGGTGCACCAGCTCCCGGAAGATCCAGGGGTTCCCCAGGGCACCCCGGGCCACCATCACCATCTCACAGCCGGTCTCCTCCATCATCCGGAGCCCGTCCTCCGCCGTGAAGATATCCCCATTCCCGATCACGGGGACGGAGAGTGCTTCCCGGACCTGCCGGATCATGTCCCAGTTGGCTTTTCCGCTGTAATACTGCTCCCGGGTCCGGCCGTGGACCGTTACCGCCGCCGCGCCGCCTTCTTCCGCCGCCGCCGCGCACTTTACCACGTTCAGATGCCTCTCGTCCCAACCGATCCGCATCTTCACCGTCACGGGTTTGCCGGCATATTTCACAGCCTGCTCCACCAACCGCCGGATCAGTCCCGGATCCTTCATCAGGGCGGAACCCTCGCCGTTCTTCACGACTTTCGGCACCGGGCAGCCCATGTTGATATCCAGGATGCAGTTCTTCCGGTCCTTCAGCCGGTCCGCCGCAAAGGCCATGATCTCCGGCTCGGATCCGAAAACCTGATAGGCTACCGGCAGCTCTTCCTCTGTCACCGACAGCAGCCGTTCCGTCTTCTTGTCCTTGTAGTAGAGAGCCTTGGCGCTGACCATTTCCGAATAGGAAAGGGCGCACCCCAACTCCCGGCAGATCTGCCGGAAAGGACTGTCCGTGATCCCTGCCATCGGCCCCAGCAGAAAGGGGTTTTCTAATTGAATATCGCCGATTTTCATTTGTTTCTCCACTATAGCTATTATAATTGTTAAACAATTGGCCTCGTTTGGGATGTCCCGAGACATTTGCTCCGGACATCCCAAACGAGGTTATCACAACATAGATGCAAAAACCGCCTTTCGGCGGTTCCTGTTTATCGATTCTTTTTGTAGATCAACCGCAGTCCGTCCAAGGTCAGATCCCGTTCGATGTGATCGATCACGGAAGTGCTGTCGCTGATCATCCCGGCCATCCCGCCGGTAGCCACAACGGTGACCGGACCTCCGTCCGGCGCCAGTTCCTTCTTCATCCGGCCTACCACATTTTCCACCAGTCCTACGTGACCGTAAACCAGCCCCGCCTGGATGGATTCGATGGTGTTCTTGCAGATGACCTTGCCGGGTTCCTCGATCTCGACCTTCGGCAGTTTGGAGGTCTTCTCCGTCAGCGCCTCACTGGAGATCTTCAGTCCCGGGGCAATGGTGCCGCCCAGGTATTCTCCCTTTTCATTCACAGCACAGAAAGTGGTGGCCGTCCCCAGATCGATGATGATCAGGGGCCCGCCGTATTTGTGATATGCCGCTACAGCATTGACGATACGGTCGGAACCCAATGCCTTCGGGTTGTCGTATTTGATCACCATCCCGGTCTTGACTCCGGGGCCCACGACGATCGCCTTCGTCCGGAAGTATTTCCGGGACAGGTGCTGCAGGGTATAAAGCACCGGCGGTACTACTGTGGAGATGATCACGTCGGTAACGGCTTTCATATCCAACTTATCGTATTCAAAGAGCTGGTGGATCAGCATCCCATACTCGTCCACGCTCTTGTTGCGGTCGGTCTTCATTCTCCAGGACCGGATAAGCTTTTCTCCGTCAAATACACCCAGTACGATATTCGTATTGCCTACATCGAATGCTAATAACATAGTCTATAAGTCCTCCTGATCCGATCCTTTATTCGGGCTTTCTTCGCCCGGACCTTCTGGCTTTTTGTTTGCCGGGCCCTGTTCTCTGCCGGAGATCCCGGAACGCATATCATCATACTCTCTCAGCTCCTGCCAGTCAGCATCTCTTTGCCGTACTGCCGGCTCCCCGGGCTGAGCCTGTCCGTAATTTCTCTGCAGGATCTTCAGCTGTTCTTCTCTGGCCTGGCGTTCTCTGGCCTGCCGGCGAACTTCCTCCTGCTGTCTCTGCTTTTCCGACTGCTTTTCATCGAATTCCGCCTTCAGGTTTTCCAGCGGTTCCCCGTTAAACAGCCGTTCGAACTGTTCCGCATCGAGGGTTTCCAGTTCCATCAGACCCTGTGCCACCGCATGGAGCTTGTCCATATTGGCTTCCAGGAGTTCCACGGTCCGGGTGTAAGCGTCTTCGATGATCCTGCGGATCTCGTGATCGATCTCGCTGGTGACCGCTTCGGAGATATTCTTCTTGGTGGAGAAGTCTCTTCCCAGGAAGACTTCCTCTTCGGAAGAATAGTTCACCGGTCCGATGGCATCGCTCATCCCGTAGCGGGTAACCATGTTCCGGGCGATGTTGGTAGCCCGTTCGATGTCGTTGCTGGCTCCGGTGCTGATGTCCTCCAGCACCAGCTGTTCCGCCACACGGCCGCCCAGCAGGTGGATGATGGAATCGAACATCTCGCCTTTGGTGATGTAGCTCTTGTCTTCCTCCGGCAGGGTCATGGTGAATCCGCCGGCTCTGCCTCTGGGGATGATGGTGACCTGATGCACCTTGTCGGTCCCCGGCAGGAGGGTCGCTACCACTGCATGACCGGCTTCGTGATATGCCGTCAGCCGTTTTTCCTTCTCGCTGATGATCCGGCTCTTCTTCTCCGGACCGGCGATGACCTTGGTAATTGCGGTCTCGATGGTATCCATGTCGATGGTGGGCAGATTGTGACGTGCAGTCAGGATCGCCGCCTCGTTGAGCATATTTTCAATGTCCGCCGGAGTAAATCCCGGAGTCCGCTTCGCTAGGGTCTTCACATTGACATCCTTGCCCAGCGGCTTATTGCGGGAGTGTACCCGGATGATATCTTCTCTTCCCTTTAAGTCCGGTACGTCGATGACTACCTGACGGTCAAACCGACCCGGTCTGAGCAGCGCCGGATCCAATACATCCGGACGGTTGGTGGCTGCGATGACGATGATGCCTTCGTTCTCGCCGAAGCCGTCCATTTCCACCAGCAGCTGGTTCAGGGTCTGTTCTCTTTCATCATGGCCGCCGCCTAAACCGGCACCACGCTTCCGGCCCACCGCATCGATCTCGTCGATGAAGACGATGCAGGGGTGGTTTTTCTTTGCTTCCGTGAACATGTCACGGACACGGGATGCCCCGACGCCCACGAACATTTCCACGAAATCCGAACCGGAGATGCTGTAGAAGGGCACGCCGGCTTCTCCCGCCGTCGCCTTGGAGATGTAGGTCTTCCCGGTTCCCGGAGGGCCTACCAACAGCACCCCTTTGGGGATCCGCGCCCCCATTCGGATGTATTTTTGCGGGTCTCGCAGGAAATCCACGATCTCCGCCAGTTCTTCTTTTTCCTCTTCCAGACCGGCTACGTCATCAAAGGTGACCTTCTTCAGATCTTCCTGCTTGTGGAGCTGTGCCCGGCTCTTACCGAAGCCCATCACCTTGCCGCCGCCTCCCTGGGTCTGGTTCATAAAGAAGATCCAGACACCGATGAAGACCAGTAGTATCAGGAACGTCGGCAGCATCGACAGCCACCAGGATGGTTCCTTCGGCTCATCTGAAGTCACTTCCAATTTGTTTTCCTCGGCCTGAGGCATGATGTATTTCTGGAACACCGCATCCGCCTCCAGGGTCGTGGAGGAATAGGAGACCACCGCGGCGTTGTCTTTCTTTAAAACCGCCTCGAATTTGGTCTCATCCATATGGACGCTCTTGACGTTCTCATTAGCCAGTTCCGTGATCATCTGGGAGAAGGGGATCTCCTTCACCGGTTCCTCCGGTTTATCGTAATAAAAGAACACCGCTGCCATAATGATCAGGAAAATCACAAAATAGAGGCCCAGCCCCCTTACTGTTTTTCTGTTCACTGCTTTATATAACCTCCGTAAAGATAAATATGTTTCGTTAATGGTAATCCAAACTATTCTATCATATTACTTTTGGTATTTCAAGAGTCACTGAAGAGTCACTGGGGACGGTTCTTTTGACTCAAAGTTTGGCTGATCCTCCAGCTGAACCAACAGGAGCCGCACCGATCGATCCGTTCCCATAAATTTTTCATTTATTTCCACCCCCGGGATCCAAAGCACCTGATTCCCCAAACACAATAAGGGCAGCCGATCCCGGATATCCCGGTCGATCTTCCGGTCGATGAAATAGTTTTTCAGCTTTTTCGTTCCGTCAAAACCCTTCGGCGAGATCACATCTCCCGGCTGCCGGGTCCGCAGGATCAGCCGTTCTTCTCCGCCGGCCGCCCGGATTTTCTCCAGGTCGAAAAGGGCGGTTTGGGGTTTCTTCCCCCTCTCAGTCCGCTCCGCGGACAGCTCTCCCCCAGGGGAGAGCCGAGATGGGGCCTCCCCCTTCTCTATGATCTCCATCGTAAAACCCGGCAGGCCTCCGCCTCTCTTTCCGAGGGACCTGCCCGAAGGATCTTCCTGCACAAAGATCACCTTTTCATACCGGCACTTCATCACAAACCTCCGGGGGAAACGAGCTTCTCCGGTGGTACTCCCGGAAACCAGCAGCGCCGCTGCCTGGTCCAGGTGGACGGAAGTGATGTCCTGAGGAAGACCTGCCATTTCAAAACACCGGACGATCACCCGCTTCATCACGGCTGGGTGAGCCTCCGCCAGGATTTCCCTCGGGAGAGCCACGCGCCCGGAGGGCTCGATCTCCGCCTGCCCCAGGATCTCCTCCACGAAGCCGTCGATAAAATCCCGGTCCTCCCGGGCGATCCGGGACAGATTCGCCAGAGAGCCGTTCAGATCGCCCCCCATCTTTTCATTGATAAATGGGATCACTTCCAATCGGACCACATTCCGGGTATACACGGGTTCCAGATTCGTCGGGTCGATGCAGGGCTGCAGGCCCTCTTCCTCCAGGAACGCTTCGATCTCTTTCCGGGAGCAATCCAGTAGCGGCCGGACCACACCGTCTTGCCGTTTATAGTCGATGCCGCAGAGCCCCGCCGTGCCGGTCCCCCGGACGATCCGAAGAAACAGGGTCTCTCCCTGGTCCTCCCGGTTGTGGGCCACGGCGATCTTCACCGGTTCCCCGAGTTCCGCCGCCATCCGGGCGAATTCTTCATACCGCACCTTCCGACCGGCTTCTTCGGAGCCGACCTTCCACTCTCTCGCCAGAGCCTCCACATCCGCCCGGACCGCCCTGAACCGAATGTCCCGCTCCCGGCAGAAAGCTTCACAAAAGGCTTCGTCCGAAAAAGCGGTCTCTCCCCGATACAGGTGGTTCACGTGGACCGCCGCCAGGGTCCGGATCCCCAGCTCCTCCCGCAGCAACCACAGGGAGTAAAGAAGGCATAAAGAATCCGGTCCGCCGGAAAACCCGACGACCACACTGTTCCCGGATTCGATCAGTTCGTGCTGCCGGACGGTATTTCGGATCTGCTTCAGAAGTTCGTTCATTTTCTCACTCTCCTGCCTTTACTATACCCAGTGCACACAGGGCTGTCAAATTATGCTTTGAAAAGCCCTTGAAAAGAACACCGAGAAACAGTATAGTAAGGTTAAAGAATCCGAGAAAACGAAAGGAGGTCCTGTCATGTCTGATAACAGCGGACCGGCCATAAGCCGCAAACCGGGGAGATTTACGGCGCTGCTGATTTCCCTTGGCATCTTCGCCGGCGCTTCCTTCGTCGGATATCTGTTTCATATCATGGGCTTTCCGGACACCAACGTCGTAGTCGTCTATCTCCTG
>CADBSL010000051.1 GCA_902797345.1 uncultured Eubacteriales bacterium | reverse complement strand
TTGGGGATCTCCATCCGTACCAGACGGTTGGCGATCTCTGCGATCTTTTCACGGATCTGACGGTTGGCGACTGCCATACCTAAGCCAAATTCCGCATTATCTTCGAATAAGGAATTGGACCATGCCGGACCTCTTCCGTCTGCATTGGTTGTATAAGGAGTGGACGGTGCAGATGCGCCCCAGATGGAGGAACATCCCGTCGCATTGGCGATCATCATCCGTTCACCGTAAAGCTGGGTGATGGCCTTGATATAAGGAGTTTCGCCGCAGCCTGCACAAGCGCCGGAGAATTCGATCAACGGTTTCGCGAACTGGCTGCCCCGGACCGTCTTCTTGTTGATCAGGTGATCCTTGGGTTTGATGGTCTGAGCGAATTCCCAAAGCTTTTCTTCTGCCAGGTGATCGTCGATGGGCACCATGCTCAGGGCCTTGTTCTTAGCCGGGCAGATATCTACGCAGTTGCCGCAGCCGGTGCAGTCCATCGGGGAAGTCTCCACACGGAAGTGAAGCTTGTCCAGTCCTTTGCCGAAGGCTTTATTGGTCCGGAATTCTTCCGGTGCCTTGGCCTTTTCATCGTCATCCAGCAGGAACGGCCGGATGGCTGCGTGAGGACATACGAAGGAGCACTGGTTGCACTGGATGCATTCGTCCGGATTCCACTTGGGAACCGTAATGGCGATGCCTCTCTTTTCGTAAGCAGCGGTGCCCGGCGGGAAGGTCCCGTCTTCGATACCGTTGAATGCGCTGACTGGCAGTTCGTGACCCTTCTGCTTCAGCATCGGCATCATGATCTTTTCCACGAATTCCGGTAATTCCTTCTTTTCCGTTTCCGGATCGTCCGGAGCATCTGCCCAGGACGCAGGGATCTGAACTTCCCGCAGACCGGATACGCCCCGTTCTACCGCTTCGAAGTTCATGTTGATGATCTGTTCACCCTTCTTCCCATAAGAAGTGATGATCGCATCTTTTAAGTATGTCATGGCATCTTCCACCGGGATGATATTTGCCAGTTTGAAGAATGCCGACTGCATGATCATGTTGATCCGGTTGCCCAGGCCGATTTCCTGACCGATCTGGGTACCATTAATAATGTAGAACTGGATATTGTTCTGTGCCAGATATCTCTTCACGTGGCCCGGCAGGTGCTGATCCAGCTCTTCCGGTTCCCACATGCAGTTCAGTACGAAGGTCCCTCCGGGTTTCAACCCTTCCAGAACATCGTATTCTTTGATGTAGGCCTGGTGGTGGCAGGCTACGAAGTCCGCTTCGTCGATGAGGTAAGTGGACTTGATGGGGTTCTTACCGAATCTCAGGTGAGATACGGTCAGACCGCCGGATTTTTTGGAGTCATAGGCGAAGTAGCCCTGTGCATACAGGTCCGTATTGTCGCCGATGATCTTAATGGCGCTCTTGTTGGCACCGACGGTACCGTCGGAACCCAGGCCCCAGAACTTACACCGGGTAATGCCTTCCTGAACCACTTTGAAGGGTTCAGAGCAATCCAGTGAAGTGAAGGTCACGTCATCGTTGATCCCGATGGTGAACCGGTCTTTCGGTTTATCTTCCATCAGGTTCTTGTATACCGCGTAGATCTGCTGCGGGGTCGTGTCTTTGGACCCTAAGCCGTACCGGCCGCCCACGATCATCGGGGCTCTTCTCTGGCCGTAGAAAACGGATTTGACATCCAGGTACAGCGGTTCTCCCGGGGAGCCCGGTTCCTTGGTTCTGTCCAGAACAGCTACCCGTTTCACGGATTTCGGCATGACCTTCAGCAGGTGCTTCGCGGAGAACGGTCTGTAGAGGCGAACCTTCACCAGGCCGACCTTCAGACCCTGTTTCATCAGTTCGTCGATGGTCTCTTCGATAGTCTCTGTCACGGAACCCATGGCAACGATCACGTATTCGGCCTTGGGGTCTCCGTAATAATCGAAGGGTTTATATTTTCTGCCGGTCAGTTTTCCGATCTTTTTCATGTAGTCTTCCACGATATCGGGAACCTGATCGTAGAATTTATTGGATGCTTCTCTTCCCTGGAAGAAAATATCCGGGTTTTGGGCCGTGCCCCGTGTGACCGGGTGTTCCGGAGACAGTGCATTGTCCCGGAAAGCCTGTATTGCGTCCCAGTTCACGATCTTTGCCAGGTCTTCGTATTCAATGGTCTCGATCTTCTGGATCTCGTGGGAGGTCCGGAAACCATCAAAGAAGTGAAGGAAAGGTACTCGGGATTCGATGGCTGCCATGTGTGCAACACCGGCCAGGTCCATAACCTCCTGTACCGAACCGGTAGCCAGCATGGCAAATCCGGTCTGACGAGTGGACATGACGTCGGAATGGTCGCCGAAAATGTTCAGTGCATGAGTGGAAATCGTTCTCGCACTGACGTGCATAACGCCCGGGAGCAGTTCCCCGGCGATCTTGTACATATTCGGGATCATTAATAGCAGACCCTGGGAAGCGGTGAATGTAGTGGTCAATGCGCCGGTGGCCAGAGACCCATGCAGTGCACCGGCGGCTCCGCCTTCGGACTGCATTTCCAGAACAGAAACCTCCTGTCCAAAAAGATTCTTTCTTCCATAGGCCGACCATTCATCCACATTTTCCGCCATGACGGAAGACGGGGTGATCGGGTAAATCGCCGCAACATCGGTAAATGCGTACGCAATATGCGCAGCAGCGGTGTTGCCATCCATCGTTTTCATCTTTTTGCCCATTTTAAACTCTCCTTTAAAATCGAAAACTGGGATATCTACTATGTGATGTTCCCCCATTATAGCGTTTTTGGGCACCTTTTTCAATCACTATTTTATTCAAAACGCAAAAAAATCCCTCTTTTGAAGGGATTTTTTGAAAAGAACATTTGTTTTGTGTCAATTTTGTGCCCAAAACCGGGCAATTTTTTAACTTGGAAAATATTTTCTGCTTGTTTTTGTCAATATCGTGAAGAAATTATCATACTTTGCATGAGAATTCTCGTTACAGTTCTTTCCGGTTCTCCAGCGACTTGGACAAAGTGACCTCGTCGGCATACTCCAGGTCCGCACCCACAGGCAGTCCGTGGGCGATCCGTGAGACCTTCAGCCCCGCCGGTTTCAGCAGCCGAGCGATGTACATAGCGGTGGCCTCCCCTTCGATGGTGGGATTCGTCGCCATGATCACTTCCTCCACATCTTCCTGTTGAAGCCGTTGGAGCAGGGAGCGGAGGTTGATGTCCTCCGGACCGATCCCGTCCACCGGGGAAATGCATCCGTGAAGTACGTGATACCGCCCGCGAAATTCCCGGATCCGCTCCAGTGCCGCCACGTCCCGGGGCGTTTCCACCACACAGATCCTCTTCTTATCCCGGGTATCGTCCTGACAGATGCTGCAGGGATCCGTGTCGGTCAGATTCCCGCAGACGGAACAGTACCGCATGGATCTCTTCGCATTCAGGATCGCCTCCGCCAGAGACTCCGCATCTTCTTCCTCCATGGATAGGATGTGGAAGGCCAGTCTCTGGGCACTTTTTCCTCCGATCCCCGGCAGGGAAGACAATTCATCGATGAGCCGCATCAGCGGCTTTGCGTACTTAGCCATGGAGCCCTCCTATTCCTTTACCTTCAGCTTGCCGGGTCCCAGCAATTCTTCCAGTTGATTCAGGGTATTCTGCATCTGCTTCTCCCGGTCCTGGCGATTCCCCATCTCCGCTTTCAGCTTCAGCTTCTTCCCGGTGATCTCTTCCAGAGCAGCCTCAAAAATATCTCCGCTTTGCAGGAGCATGTTTTTCTTGATGGTAGAGGGAACGCTGACGATGAAGACGTCTTTCTTTTCGTCCAACGCCTGGATATCATGCTCCAATAACCGCAGGGAAGCCCGGATACCGACCGCTTTCTTGAAGGCCCGGTCCCAGATCTGCTGGAGCTCCTGCCTGTGAGGATCCTCTTCCGAAGGTTCTTCGGAAACCTCCTCCGGCTCCGGTTCTTGGGGCGCAGGATTCTCTGCGGGTGTTTTTTCCGGTTTTTCGGGAGTCGGTGCCGCCGTCGGGGCCTCTTCCTCCTCCGGGATAAAGGCCGCCTGCATCATTTCCTCCGTGGGAGGCATTTCCCAGGGAGGGAGATCTTCCACGGGCGGCACTTGTTCTGCCATCTTCTCCGGCTCCGGTTCGGCCTTTGGCGCCGGCTTATCGGCAGGAGAAGGTTCCTGCGGCGGTTCTTTCGTTTTTTCTTCCTTTATATTAGGTTTTTCTTCTGTAGTGGGTTTCTCCGGTTTCTCCGTCCGGACCGGTATTCCTGATTCGATGATCTGTTCCAGCCGGGTCAGCCGCTGCACCAGCGCTTCCCTGTCATCATTCAGCGACGGCTCCATCAATTTCACCACCGCCATTTCCAGCAGGACCCGGGGTTGGGTAGAATAACGGGCCTGATTAGCCGCAGCGGACAATTCGTGGATCGCGGCCGAGATCAGCCCCATATCCATCCGCTGGCCCTGAGCCCGGACCTTCTCGGCATTTTCGCAGGACATATCGAAAATGTCCTCCAGTCTTTCGGCGAACCGGGACATCATCAGATTCCGGAAATGGAAGATCCAGTCCCGAGTGAACTGAAGGATATCCTTCCCATCGGCAGAGATCCGGTCGATGATCTGCATCACTCCCGGGATGTCTCTGTCGATCAGCATATCCGTCGCCTCCAGCATCACATCTTCACCGGCAGTCCCCAGGATCTCCACCACGTCGCTCCGAAGGAGTTCCTTTTCCCCGGCGGGGATGCACTGCTCCAGGATACTCAGCGCATCCCGGACGGACCCGTCCCCATTGGCCGCGATCAAAGACAGAGCACTTTCTTCACAGGTGATCCCCAGCTCTTCACATACCGTCCGGAGTTTTTCCCGGATCTTCGCTTCCGGCACCCGGCGGAAGTCCAGCCGCAAACACCGGGACAGGATCGTCGCCGGCAGTTTGTGGGGTTCCGTGGTGGCCAGGATAAAGACCACCTGCTCCGGAGGTTCCTCCAGGGTTTTCAGCAGAGCGTTGAAGGCGGCGGTGGAAAGCATATGGACTTCGTCGATGATATAGACCTTGCATTTCCCCGCAGCCGGCGGGTACTTGACGCTTTCCCGCAGCTCCCGGATATTCTCCACCCGGTTGTTGGAGGCTGCATCGATCTCGATCACGTCAAAAAACGTGCCGTTTTGGATGCTCTCACAGTTTTCACAATGTCCGCAGGGCCGCTCCCCCTCGGACAGACAGTTGACGCCCTTGGCAAAGATCCGGGCGGCGCTGGTCTTCCCGGTGCCCCGGGTGCCGCAGAAGAGGTACGCATGCGCGATCTCCCCTGTTCGGATCTGCTTTTGGAGTATTTTAACGATGTGTTCCTGCCCCACCATCTCGTCGAAGGTGCGGGGCCGGTATCTTCGGTACAGTGCTGTATACATCTTCTCTTTCCTCCCGTTCTTCAGGATAGTATCAGTATATCACATCCTGTGGGAAAATAGAATATCCCCCGAAACTTCCCGACGAAACAGGCGGACCTGTGTCACATAGACGGTTCTGCTTATTGCTGCTTCCTTCCGGACCTGACACGTTCACAGAGGTCTATTGCACAGAACCCATCTCATCGGGAAATCCCGAGGGATATTTAGCTGTTTAAAAACAGTGAACTACCTTCCGGCAGTTCACTGAAAATGATATGGCGGAGAGCATGGGACTCGAACCCACGGGGCTGTTACGCCTTACTCGCTTTCCAGGCGAGCTCCTTAGCCACTCGGTCAACTC
>CADBSL010000050.1 GCA_902797345.1 uncultured Eubacteriales bacterium | reverse complement strand
ACCAGCGATTCCTTCCGGTCCTTCTTCAGCTGTTTGATCCGATATTCCAGTTTCAGCGCATCGCTCTTCTCTTCCGTCACCCAGAACGCCGCCAGTTCTTTCGCGCCCCGGGAGCGGACATACTTCGACGCCTTTTGCCCGCCGGAGAAATGCTCCTCCATCCGGGCCTTCAGATCCGGCGTATAGCCGGTATAAAGGGAATCATCCCTGCATCTCAACATATATACATAATACATGCCTGCATTATATCATAAACGGCTCCAGTTTGCAAACATTTGTTCTCTTCTCGGGCCGAAAGAAAGGGAGTGTCCTTCCTGCCGCGTCCGGCGAGAAGGTGCACTCCCTTCCAATATGATCAGGGACGGGTCAGGACCGCACCCTGTTAGCCCCTATTTGCTCAGGAACTCATCGATTCCAGCCGCAGCGACCTTGCCGGCCCCCATGGCTTTGATAACGGTGGCAGCGCCGGTAACAGCGTCCCCGCCGGCGAAAATGCCCGCACGGTTGGTGGCTGCTTTGCCATCCACGCCGATCCCGCCTCTGTCATTGGCTTCGAGATTCTCGGTGGTTTCCAGAATGAGCTTATTGAGCTTCGTACCGATGGCCATGATCACGGTATCCACTTCTAAGATGAAGTTGGAATCCTTCACTTCCACCGGACGTCTTCTGCCGGAAGCATCCGGCTCGCCCAGTTCCATCTTCACGCATTCGATGCCTGTCACATAACCCTTCTCGTCTCCTACCACCTGTACCGGGTTGGTCAGATAACGGAAGTCGATGCCTTCCTCCACTGCGTGGTGGATCTCTTCGGCTCTGGCCGGGATCTCCTCGGAAGAACGACGGTAAATGATATAAACATCTTCTGCACCCATTCTCTTGGCACAGCGGGCTGCATCCATAGCAACATTGCCGCCGCCGACAACAGCGATCTTATTGCCGTGCATGATCGGGGTATCGTATTCCGGCAGGTACGCCTTCATCAGATTGATCCGGCTCAGGTACTCATTGGCGGAGCAAACGCCTAAGAGGTTTTCCCCCGGGATCTTCATGAAGGAAGGCAGTCCGGCGCCGGTGCCGATGAAGACGGATTCATACCCTTCTTCCATCAGCTCGTCCACGGTAATGGAACGGCCGACGATGGCATCTACTACGAATTTTACACCCTTCGCTTCCAGCGCTTTCACTTCTGCCGCCACGATGGCTTTCGGGAGACGGAATTCCGGGATCCCGTAGACCAGTACGCCGCCGGTCTTGTGAAGGCTTTCATAGACCGTGACTTCGTAGCCCTTGTTCACCAGATCACCTGCGCAGGCCAGACCCGCCGGTCCTGCACCGATCACGGCGACTTTGTGACCATTGGATTCAGCCGGTTCTATCTCCTCATCTCCGTAGTTGGCTGCGTGCCAGTCTGCCGCGAAGCGTTCCAGCCGGCCGATACCGACAGGTTCACCCTTCACTCCCCGGACACAGCTGCCTTCGCACTGGTTTTCCTGGGGGCAGACTCTGCCGCAGACCGCCGGCAGAGAATTGGTGGTTTTGATGATCTGATAGGCTTCTTCGAATTCGCCCTGTGCGATCTTGTTAATGAATTCCGGGATCCGTACGCTGACGGGACACCCCGTCATACAGGGGTGCTTGCGGCACTGGAGGCACCGCATGGCCTCCCGGACAGCCATATCTTCCGTGTAGCCTTCCGCCACTTCCAGGAAGTTCTTATTTCTTACATCCGGTTTCTGTTCCGGCATTGGGTTTTTGACATTGACCAGATTAATCATAGTAACGGACACCTCCCGTCAGGCGACAGACATGTTCTCTGTCGTGGGCTTCCTGTTCGCTGTAATAGCTGTTCCGCTGGATGAGTTCGTCCCAATCCACCAGGGATCCGTCGAACTCCGGCCCGTCCACGCAGACGAATTTATCTTCGCCGCCGATGGAAGCCCGGCAGCCGCCGCACATCCCGGTACCGTCGATCATATAGGCGGTCAGGGAAGCCACGGATTTGATGCCTGCCTCCTGGGCGATCTGGCAGATCAGCTTCATCATGATGGGGGGACCCACCGCGATGATCTCGTCGTATTCATTGCCTTCCGCCAGAAGCGCTTTCAGCTTGTCGGTGGTAAAGGCCTTTTCTTTATAGGAACCGTCGTCGGTCACCACGAAGGTCCGGTCGGTATTGGCGGTGAACTCTTCTTCCAGGATCACCAGGTCCTTGTTCTTGAACCCGGCGATCATGTCCACCTTGATGCCATGGTTATGCATCCCGGCTGCGATGGGGTACGCCAGAGCGTTCCCGGTACCGCCGCCTACGACACAGACTTTCTTCAGCCCTTCCATGTGGGTGGGCTTGCCGAGGGGCCCGACGATATTGGCGAAGGTGTCGCCCTCTTCCAGCTGGTCCATCAGCATAGTGGTCCGGCCCACCGTCGCATAGATCAGGTCGATGGTGCCGTTCTCACTGTTGTGGCCCGCCATGGTGAGGGGGATCCGTTCTCCGTATTCATCGGTCCGGAGGATGATGAACTGTCCCGGTTTTGCCTTCCGGGCGACCATCGGTGCATAGATCACCAGCCAGGTGATGTTATCATTGAGTTTTCTTTTGCTTAAGATCTCATACATTTTCATGGCTCATTCCTCCTTCCCTATTTATCAAAACTTTTCTTCTGGTTGATCAGCTTATCATACCGCTCTTTGGCCAGTTTCTCGGCTTCGCCGAACAGTGCTTCGGCTCTTTCCGGGAATTTCAGCCGCAGGGCATTGTACCGGTCTTCCCCTAAGATAAAGTCGCTGTAGCTTTCCAGCGGCTGTCCGCTGTCCACGGAAAGCGGGTTCTTGCCTTCCTCTGCCAGTCTCGGGTCATACCGCAGCAGGTTCCAGTAACCGGCCTGGACCGCCTTCTTCATCTCCAGCATCGCCTTGTTCATCCCGGCCTTTACGCCGTGGTTGATACAGGGAGCGTAGGCGATGATGATGGAAGGACCGTTGTAGCTTTCCGCTTCACGGATCGCCCGCAGGGTCTGTTCCGGGTTGGCGCCCATGGCCACCTGAGCCACGTAAACGTAGCCGTATGCCATGGCGATCTGAGCAAGATCCTTCTTCCGGACAGCCTTACCGGAGGCGGCGAACTTCGCCACCGCACCGATCGGCGTTGCCTTGGAGGACTGACCGCCGGTGTTGGAATAGACTTCCGTATCGAAGACCAGGATGTTGACATTCTCGCCGGAGGCCAGGACGTGGTCCAGTCCGCCGTAACCGATGTCGTAAGCCCAGCCGTCACCGCCGAAAATCCACATGGACGGTTTCACCAGTACATTCTTATTATCCATTACAAATCTGGCATCATCGTTCTTATCCGCCAGGCCTTCGCAGGCTTCCACCAGCAGCTCGCCGGTATCCCGGGAAGCTTTCGGTTCGTCCATGCAGGCCAGCCATGCCTTTGCCGGCATGCCAATGATGGGTTCCAGTCTTTCGACCGCAGATTTCATCTCATTCCGCCGTGCACTCATGGACATCGCCATACCTAACCCGAATTCCGCATTGTCTTCAAACAGGGAGTTGGCCCATGCAGGACCTCTGCCCTCTTTGTTCAGGGTGTACGGGGTGCTGGGCGCGCTGCAGCCCCAGATCGAGGAGCAGCCCGTTGCATTGGCGATGAACATCCGGTCACCGAAGAGCTGAGTCACTAACTTCGCATAAGGAGATTCGCCGCAGCCCGGGCAGGCGCCGGAGAATTCCATCAGCGGCTGCAGGAACTGAGAGCCCTTGACAGTGTTTTCCTTGAACGGCACTTCCTTGGCGGAAACTTCATCGAAGAGGTAGTTGAAGACCTCCTGGGTTTCTTCCACCGGAGCCTCGTCTGCCGGCACCATTTCCAGTGCCTTTTTCCGGGACGGGCAGACCTGAGCGCAGCTGCCGCAGCCGGTACAGTCCAGAGCAGAAACGCCGATGGTGAACTTCTTATCCTTCATCCCCTTCATGGGAACGCAATTGCCGGCCACCTTCTCGTTCGCCGCTTCCTCTTCATCCAGCACGAATGGACGGATGACGCCGTGAGGACAAACGTAGGAGCACCAGTTGCACTGCATGCAGTTTTCTTTGTTCCAGATCGGGATATCCGTGGCGATGCCTCTCTTTTCGTAAGCAGCGGTACCGGCCGGCAGTTTCCCGTCGGCGGTCTCCACGAACTTGGATACCGGGACGCTGTCCCCATCCATGCTGTTGGTGGGTACCAGGATATCGTTGATGTATTCTGTCTGGAAATCGAACTTGCCCTTGAGGGGCTGTTTTTCATTTTCATCCACCGCATCGGCCCATTCCGGCGGAACAGCCACTTCGTGAACGCCTTCCACACCAGCATCCACCGCAGCGATGTTCATGTTGACGATGTTCTCGCCCTTCCGGCCGTAGGTCACCCGAATGGCTTCCTTCATGTAGTCCATGGCCTCTTCGATGGGGATGATATTCGCCAGCAGGAAGAAGGCCGACTGGAGAACGGTGTTGGTCCTCCGGGAACCAAGCCCGATCTTCCGGGCCGCCGAGACCGCGTCGCAGGTGTACAGCTTCACGTTGTTCCGGGCGATGTATCTCTTGTCTCTGGCCGGCAGGTTCTTTGCCAGTTCCTCGTCGGACCAGGTACAGTTCAGCAGGAAGAATCCGCCGGGCTTGACGTCTTCGACCATACTGTATTTCTTTAAGTAGTTGGAATTGTGACAGGCCACAAAGTCCGCCGCCTTGACGTAGTAGGTGGACTTGATGGGCTTGTCCCCGAACCGCAGGTGGGAGATCGTCACGCCGCCGGACTTTTTGGAGTCGTACTGGAAATAAGCCTGTACGTACTTGTCCGTGTGGTCGCCGATGATCTTGACGCTGTTCTTATTGGCACCAACGGTACCGTCTGCGCCCAGCCCCCAGAACTTGCAGGCTACCGTGCCCTCCGGTGCCACGTCCGGGTTGGAAGTCATCGGCAGAGACAGGTTCGTCACATCGTCCGTGATGGAGATGGTGAATTCCTTCTTGGGGTTGTCGGACCAGAGGTTTTCAAAGACCGCCAGGATATCTCCGGGCTGTACGTCTTTGGACCCCAGACCGTAACGGCCGCCGGCCACGAAGGCGGTTTCAATGGCGCTGCCCCGCAGTGCGGTGACCACATCCAGATACAGCGGTTCGCCCATGCCGCCGGGTTCCTTGGTCCGGTCTAAGACCGCGATCTTCTTGACCGTCGGCGGGATCGCTGCGATCAAATGCTCAGCGGAGAACGGCCGATAGAGATGGACTTCCACTACGCCGACTTTCTTGCCCTGGGCATTCAGGTAATCCACGATCTCTTCTGTCGCTTCACAGATGGAACCCATGGCGATGATGATCTCTTCCGCATCCGGTGCGCCATAGTAATTGAACAGTTTATAGTTGGTGCCGATCCGTTCGTTGACCATATCCATGTATTTCTCAACGACCTGGATGGTTTCCGTGTAGATATTGTTGCAGGCTTCCCGGTGCTGGAAGAAGGTTTCCGGCTGTTCCGCGGAACCCATGCTGTGGGGATTTTCCGGGTGCAGGGCCCGCTGACGGAACCGTCTCACCGCATCCCAATCCACCATTTCCCGGAGTTCACCGTAATCCCACACTTCGATCTTCTGGTTTTCGTGAGAAGTCCGGAAACCGTCGAAGAAATGGATAAAGGGCAGCTTGCCGCCAATGGTGGACAGGTGGACGACTGCCGCCAGGTCCATGGCCTGCTGGACGCTGTTGGAACACAGCATCGCTACGCCGGTCTGCCGGCAGCCCATTACGTCGGAGTGATCGCCGAAGATGTTCAGGGCGTGGGTCGAAATCGCTCTCGCCGCCACGTGGAATACCACCGGGGACTGTTCCGCCGCGATCTTATACATATTCGGGATCATAAGCAGAAGCCCCTGGGAAGCTGTGAAGGTGGAGGTATAGGCACCGGCGATGACGGAACCGTGCACAGCACCGGCCGCGCCGCCTTCGGATTCCATTTCCACGATCTTGACTTTTTCACCAAAGATATTGGTCCGATCCTGAGACACCCATTCATCCATGCTTTCCGCCATCGGCGAAGACGGAGTGATCGGATAGATGGCAGCCACTTCAGAGAAGGCATACGCCACGTGAGCCGCAGCGGTGTTGCCGTCCATGGTCTTGCGTTTTCTCATATCACTCACTCTCCTTTCCGACGCCCAGGGCATCTCTTTGCAGATAATTGTATTCCGGTACTGCCCGTTCCTGGATGACGCCCTTGAAGCAGACGTACTGGCAAACGTTGCAGTTTTCGCAAAGCTCGGTATCCACTACCGCATGGCACCCTTCGAAGAAGATTGCTCCATTGGGGCAGTTGTTCATGCAGTCCTTGCAGCCCTCGCAGCATACCGGACAGACTTTGTTCTTTTCTTCATAATCCGCTGTGGAGGAACAGGGCACCATCTTCGCCCCTTTATAAGGCACGATAGAGATCAGGCCCTTCGGGCAGGCATAGGTACAATCCTTGCAGCCTACGCACTTTTCCACGTCCACATAAGCCGTGCCATCCACCACGTGGATCGCGTCATACCGGCAGACTCTGGTACAGTCTCCCAGTCCGGCGCAGCCGGTGGTGCACAGCTCCAGCGCCTTCGGATCATTGTTTTTCACCGCTTCGGCGCAGGTTTCAAAGCCTTTGGATTTATACAATTCGCCGGCCTTGTACCCGCCGCGGCAGGCCACAAAGGCGACTTTTTCCTTTAATTCCGTGATGTCATGATACTCATCGATAATGATCTTCTTCCGGCACTTGACCGCACAGGCTTCACAACCTTCGCATTTGTCGTAGTCGATCACAGCATGATTGTCGATGATGGAGATCGCACCCACCGGGCAGGCCCGTTCGCACTCGCCGCAGGAAATACAACCATATCCGCAGGTCTGACGAACCACGTCTTCATCCTCTTCCGCAGAAGAACAGGGAATGAAGTTCGTAGCATCCGCCGGAACCATATGGATGATCTTCTGGACACAGGCTGCCCCATTGGCACAGGCACCGCACCCATTACAGATTTCCCGGTCGATCACGACAGATCCTTCCTCCAGTTTCATCGCACCAAAGGTACAGACCTCTACGCAGCTCCCCACGCCGAGACAGCCGCTTTTACACTCTCCCCGGATAAATCCGGCATCTTTGGCTGCTTCACAGCTGGGACAGGCCGCAAACCGATCTTTTCCGGCTGCAGCACCACTGCAGGCGATGAATGCAATTTTTTTCTGCACAGGCACCGTTTCTCTTCCGGCCGCCTCTGCGATCTCGTCCACCTGCTCCTGACTGCAGGCCGGACACAGCGCAACACTTTCTCCGCCGGCAATGGCTTCCGCGCATTCCCGACAGCTACCCTTTCCGCATCCCCCGAGTCCTTTACAATCGGTACCCGGCAGAATGGAAAGGATCCGTTCAGAAAGCTTACTCAGCATATCGCTCATCATAAACTCCCCCTTCCTGGAATTCATAAAAAAAAAGCAGATCACAGCACGGAAAACGATACAGTTTTCCTGCGGACCCGCGCTATTTCATCCTTATTCACTTTACCATGTCTTTTCAACAAACCGAAACCGTCGTTCATCAATACGATCCCGACCTATCCAAAAGGGTTTCATAGTACGGAATAATGATTAATGAAATACACTTTGCTGCTCTTATAAATTATATGCTTTTACCATTAGAAAGTCAATAATGGTCATTGGATTTTTTGATGAGACTTTCATGGGATAATCCAAACTTTTTGTCATTATAACCGCAAAAAATACGGTTCGCCGGCCCAAATCCATGAACCGGCGAAAATAATTTCGGTCTATTTCTTTAAATCTTTGATCTTGCCCAAAAGCTCGTGAGCTTTGGCGACAGCTTTGTCATCGACGTCGGTCTTGTCCAGCAGACCTTCTACTTCTTTCTTCAGATCCTTGGCTTTTGCGACCGCTTTTTCATCCAGATCGGTCTTGTCCAGCATCTTGTCGATCTCGCCTTTTGCATCTTTCAGCTTAGCCGCTACTTCTTCCTTGTTCTTCGGCAGGGCTTTTTCAACTTTATCCAGTTCTTTTTTGATATCCATGGTTCCTTTCCTTTCTTCTGTAAAAGAATGTACCCTTTT
>CADBSL010000049.1 GCA_902797345.1 uncultured Eubacteriales bacterium | reverse complement strand
GTCTACGCCGAATTCCTTTAAGATTTTCTGGGTCCGTTCTACCACCGGCAGATCGGATTTACTGCCCATTACGATTCCAACTTTCATATTCAAGTCTCCCATCTTCTATCTTATTTAAAGTAGTTCACGCCGGATTCGAAGATCTTCTGATCCATCGGCCCGACTACATTTTTATACAGGTTCCGTCCGATTCGTTCCGAGTGCCCCATCTTTCCGAGGATCCGTCCGTCGGGGGAGGTGATCCCTTCGATGGCCCAGTCGGAGTTATTGACGTTGAAGTGGGGATCGCCGCTGACCTGACCTTCCAGATCCGCATACTGGGTAGCGATCTGGCCGTTCTGCATCAGCTGTTCCAGCATTTCCGGGGAAGCGATGAACCGGCCCTCTCCGTGGGATACGGGGATGGTGAATACATCGCCGGCTTCCACGCCTGCCAACCAGGGAGATTTCACGGAAGCGATCCGGGTCTGTACCAGGGTGGATACGTGGCGGCCGATGGAGTTGTAGGTCAGGGTCGGGCTGTCTGGCTTCTGGTCGCAGACCTTGCCGTAGGGCACCAGTCCCAGTTTGATCAATGCCTGGAAACCGTTGCAGATCCCCAGCATCAACCCATCCCGGTTTTCCAGCAGGTCGGTAACGGCCTCCAGCACTTTCGGGTTCCGGAAGACGGCGGTGATGAATTTCGCCGAACCCTCCGGTTCGTCCCCGCCGCTGAATCCGCCGGGGATCATGATCATCTGACTGTTTTTGATTTCTTTCGCCATCCGGTCGATGGATTCTTCCAGCTCTCCGGCGGTCAGGTTCCGCAGGATGTGGAGGTAGGTCTCGGCGCCGGCCTTTTCAAAGGCCCGCTTGGAATCCACTTCGCAGTTGGTTCCCGGGAAGACCGGGATGAAAACGCGGGGCTTTGCTGTCTTCACCAGCGGCCGCGCGGTATTTCTTTCTTTGTACTCGATCTGAGGCGGAGTCTCGCCGTCGTATTCAGAAGCTGCGGAGGGGAATACGGTCTCCAGCGGAGCCTGCCACATCTGATCCAGTTCGTCCAGCGGATAGTTGACAGGCACCGTGCCCATCACATCAAACCGCAGGTTGAAGCGGATGGCGGGTTCCTCCGAGGTGCGTCCGATGAAGAGGCATTGCCCCAGCCCTTCCGCATCCTTTACCAGGGCATCCAGGTCCCGGTCTCCCGGGATCTCCAGGATCAGCGCGCCGTAGTTCTTGTCCATCAGCAGGTTCCGGGTCATGCCGGAGAGGTCCGCGCCGATGAAGTTCCCCATGGCCATTTTGGCGATGGCGGTGAAGAGGCCGCCCTTGCCGATGGTCTGGGCCGAGAGGACGTGGCCTTCCCGGATCAGTTTCTGAACGAATTCCAGGTTGTTTCTCAACTGTTCAAAGTCGATGACGCCGTCTTCGTCTTTGCCTGCCTCGATCAGGAGCAGCTGGCTGTCGGCCTGTTTGAATTCCGGCGAAAGGATATTCCCTGCGTCCGTCGCTGTGACAGCGAAGGAGATCAGGGTCGGCGGTACGTGCCGGTCCATGAAGGTACCGGACATGGAGTCTTTCCCGCCGATGGAGGGGATCCCCAGCTCTTTCTGGGCTTTGATGGAGCCCAAGAGAGCCGCCAGCGGCTTGCCCCACCGCTGGGGGTCGTCCCCGAGTTTTTCAAAGTATTCCTGGAAGGACAGCCGGATCTTCTTGTAATCGCCGCCCATGGCGGTGATCTTCGCCGCGGAGTCTACCACTGCGTACAAAGCACCGTGATAGGGGCTGTGGGAAGACAGTTCCGGATCGAAGCCGAAGGTCATCAGCGTCGCTGTGTCGGTGTATCCTTCCGTGATCGGAAGCTTGGAAGCCATCCCCAGAGCCGGGGTCAGCTGCCGCTTCCCACCCAGAGGCATCAGTACTGTGCCGGCTCCGATGGTGGAGTCGAACATTTCCGTCAGGCCCTTCTGGCTGCAGCAGTTCAGGTTCGCCAGAGAGTCCTTGATCCCTTCCTGGTCGGATTCTGTCTGGAGCATGGTCAGGTCTGCCGGGATCGGCATCCGAACGTCAGCGTCGGTGCGCTGCTGGACGCCGTTGGTATTCAGGAATTCCCGGGACAGGTCGAGGATCACATCTCCCCGCCAGTGCATCTTGATCCGTCCGGTGTCGGTGACCTTCGCTACGACGACGGATTCCAGGTTTTCCTCCCGGGCCATATCGATGAATTTCGGTGCATCTTCTGCCGCCGCGACCACGGCCATTCTTTCCTGGGATTCGGAGATGGCCAGTTCCGTGCCGTCCAGACCGTCGTATTTCTTCAGGACCGTATCCAGTTCGATGTCCAGGCTGTCCGCCAGTTCACCGATGGCCACGGAAACGCCGCCGGCACCAAAGTCGTTGCAGCGTTTGATCAGCTGGGCCGCTTCCTTTCTTCGGAAGAGCCGCTGAAGATTTCTTTCCACCGGCGGGTTGCCCTTTTGGACTTCCGCTCCGGCGGTCATGATGGAATCTTCCGTGTGTTCCTTGGAGGAACCGGTGGCACCGCCGCAGCCGTCCCGGCCGGTCCGTCCGCCGGTTAAGATGATCACATCCCCGGGTTTCGGGACTTCACGGATGACATTTTCCTTTGGAGCTGCCGCGATGACAGCGCCCACTTCCATTCTCTTTGCCACATAGCCCGGATCATAGATCTCGGTGACCTGTCCGGTGGCCAGACCGATCTGGTTCCCGTAGGAGCTGTAGCCCCTGGCCGCGCTCTTGGTGATCTTCTGCTGGGGGAGCTTGCCCGCCAGGGTCTGGTCGATGGGGGTCCGGGGGTCGCCGCTGCCGGTGACCCGCATGGCCTGATACACATAGGAACGGCCGGAGAGGGGGTCACGGATGGCGCCGCCCAGACAGGTGGCCGCCCCGCCGAAGGGTTCGATCTCCGTGGGGTGGTTGTGGGTCTCATTCTTGAACATGACGAGCCAGTCTACTTCTTTCCCGTCAATGGTCGCTTTCACGTTGATGGAGCAGGCGTTGACCTCTTCCGATTCATCCAGGTCCTTCACGAGCCCCTGCTTTTTCAGATATTTTGTGCCGATGGTGGCCATGTCCATGAGGCAGATGGGCTTGTCCCGGTCACCATAGACTTCTTTGCGCATGCCCAGGTATTCGTTGAAGGCCTTTTGGATCAGACGGCCGTAGGGGCTGTCCTCAAAGGTGACTTCTTCGATTTTCGTGTTGAAGGTGGTGTGCCGGCAGTGGTCGGACCAGTAAGTGTCGATGACCTTCAGTTCTGTTACTGTCGGATCCCGGTCTTCCTTCTTGAAGTATTCCTGCACGAAGGCCAGGTCTTCGTCACTCATGGCAAAGCCCTGGGACTTGCTGTAGAGTTTGAGCTGCATGTCGCCCATTTCCCGGAAACCGTCGATCACGTCCACGGCTTTCGGCGCTTCCAGATCCATTTCCAGGGTGGCCGGCTTTTCTTCCGAAGCTTCCTGGGAGTCCACCGGGTTGATGTAATACCGTTTGATCTCATCCACTTCCGCATCGGAGATGGAGCCGGAGAGGATGATGACTCTGGCGTATTTCACGGTAGGTTCCGCGGTGGTGTTGATGAGTCGGATGCACTGGGCGGCGGAGTCTGCCCGCTGGTCATACTGCCCCGGAAGGTATTCCACGGCGAAGCATTTGGAGCGGGGCGGCAGGTCGAAGGTCTCGTCGTAGACCACGTCCACCGCCGCTTCCGCGAAGACGCTGAACCGGGAAGACTGATAGGTCTCCTCGTCGATGCCTTCCACATCGTAGCGGTTCAGGATCCGCACGGACTGCAGATTCTTCAAAGATAAATTTTCCCGGAGTTCTGTACAAAGGCTCTGGGCCTCCACGTCGAATCCGGGAATTTTTTCTACAAATATTCTATATACCATTTGATGCCTCCATATTGATTGAAGTGTTATAATCGCATACATCATTATCATATCATTTGAACTTCGGAAAAGCAACCGATTCGGGGCATTCTTTTCGGGGAAATCGTTGAAAACTCGGGCTTTTCGCGAACGTT
>CADBSL010000048.1 GCA_902797345.1 uncultured Eubacteriales bacterium | reverse complement strand
TATACGAGAGTCGCGGTTTTTCTGTTCGCGGCAGTGGTGGCAGCCTTCCTGCTGTTCCCGGTAGGGGTACAGGCAGCGGCGGAGACTCCTCATTATGCCACCTGGGAGGAAGCCCAGCCGGTGTACTTCCCGGAGAGTACGGAAACCACCAATATGAATGAAGTAGCCTACGCCATCGAGCAGTGCATGAACGCCGGCATCCAGAATTACCAGGACGGGAATATGGATGCGGCCTATAAGTGCATGCAGGATGGATATTACGGATATTACGAAGTCTGCGGTTTCGAACGGCAGACCATGAGTCGGATCTCCGGCGCCCGGAAAAACGAGGTGGAACTGGCCTACAAGTCCTGCCGCCAGTCGGTGAAAAAGGACCTGGGGATGGAAACGGTGCAGGCGGAAGTCACGAACCTGACCACCATGCTCTATGAAGACGCGCTTCTGCTGAGTCCTACGACGGAAGCTTTCCAGAAGCTGACGGGTTCAGAAAGCAGCGGGACGAAAGTCACCGGCGGTGCCTTCTTCCTGGAAGCCTTCATCATTCTCCTGAGAGAGGGTCTGGAAGCGATCCTGGTCATCGGCGGCATCATCGCCTACCTGGTGAAATCCGGCAACCGGCGTCAGCTTCGGCCGGTCTATGTGGGTTCCGTAGTGGCGATCGCCCTGAGTGCGGTGGCGGCCTGGGGACTGCACATCCTGAAGAACAAGAGCGCCATGTTCGGGGCTTCTCAGGAAGTCATCGAAGGCGTGACCGCCCTGTTGGCGGTGGTCGTTCTGGTCTACGTTTCCTTCTGGATGCTGCATAAATCCGAGACTGAGACCTGGGCCCGCTACATCGACAGCAAGGTAGAAGGCTCCATTTCCCGGGGCAGCATGTTTGCCTTAGGGTTCACCGCGTTCCTGGCGGTATTTAGAGAAGGCGCGGAAGTCATCCTCTTCTACCAGCCCATGATGAACGACGCTCAGTCCCAGGGCATCGGCTACAGCCCCATCGTCTTCGGCGTGATCGTGGCGGTGGTGATCTTAGCGGCGGTATTCATCGCGATCCGCTTCTTCTCCATCAAACTGCCTCTGAAGCCGTTCTTCATCGCGACCAGTACCCTGATGGCGATCATGGCCATCGCATTCCTGGGTTCCGGCATCAAAGAACTGCTGGAAGGCGACGCCATCGACCTGTGGAATGTCCACATCCCGGTGATCTCCGACCTGGTAGCCCGGATCCCGGAAAACGATGTGCTGGATACCTTCGGGATCTACCCGCATATCGAAACAGTGGTGCCTCAGCTCATCCTGCTTGCTGCATTCATCGTGCTGTTCATCGTACAGCGGCACCTGAACAAGAAGCAGCTGGCGAAACTCCAGGTCGAAAAGGCCAACTAAACCCGGATTTGACTCATCCAAAGAGAATGAGTGAATCGATAAATCAAATTTTCTTGTCGAAAGGAGAACTATTATGTCAAAGAATGTGTTAAAGATCCTCACCCTGATGATGGCAGTTGTCATGATCACAGCCTGCTTCGCGGCTTGCGGCGGCGACACCTCCACCGATGAAGCTGCTACGGAAGAACCCGCAGCTGAAGCAGAAGCCGATACAGATGCTGCTGCTGCAGACGATGCGGCTGCTGCCGGATTCACCGAAATTCCGATCTTCGAAGACGAAGAACTGGGATTCATCAACCTGTCTGCTGTTTACTTCCAGCCGGTTCCGATGAGTGACGGTACAAAGGCAGAGGACTATGACATCCACCTCGAAGCGGACGTTTCCGCACTGGAAAACAACTTCGGTTATGAACTGGGTTCCTGGATCCCTTACCTGACTGTTGACTACAAAGTAGAACAGAATGGCGAAGAAAAAGCCGCTGGTACATTCATGGAAATGGCTGCATCTGACGGCCCGCACTACGGCGCAAACATCAAGCTGCCGGAAGCAGGTACTTACAGCCTGACCATCACGATCCACAGCCCGGCAGACAACGATTATCTGCTGCACACAGACGAGCTGACAGGCCCTGGCGCGAAGTCCTTCGACGAAGCGTTCCCGGATGGCGTACTGACATACACCTATGATTCCTGGGATTACCTCGGACCTCAGTCTGCTGAATAATCAATAGGCAAAAGAAATCAAACATAATATCAAACGAAGAAGAGCTGAGCGGCAAAGGTAAAATTGCCGCGAGGCTCTTTTTTCGTGGTTTTTGCCTTGGAATGCCCTTGACTTCATAGGATAAAGAGATATAATTATCTTTGGGTTAACTGTGGCTAACAAAAGGTTTCGAGTGCTAACTATTAGTTGCCACCGCTAACTCAAATCTAACCTCTGAGGTATTCATTATGCTTAAATATCTTGTACAACTGACCTTTGACCTGATGCCTGCGGGGCTGATCATCGGGATGCTGCTGGCGTACATCAAGTTCAACTTCCCGAAACTGGGGAGTCGGATCCTGTACGCGGCCTGCGGGTTGGGAGTGATCGGTGCAGTGGCCATGGCCCTCATCGTCAACACCAGCAACCCCCTGAGCAAAAAACTGAATCTCGGCTATATCGCTTATATCGATCTGTGGACCATCGCGATCTTTGGCATCGGTCTGTTACTGTTGATCCTGTTCTCGGTACCGATCCTTCAGCGAAAGACCGGCGGCCCGGGGAGGATCCTCACTTATCTGGGAGCCGGAGCCATCGTGGCGTCCCTCCTGTTCTACTGCCTGCCGGTGGTATTGGCCTACCCGAAGAATTTCGACCTGGGAGGAGAGACCATCTTCTCCACCGAGTTCATTTACCGGTTCATCGGGCTGGTACTGGGAGCGCTGTTGGCCTTCATCGCCTGCCTGGCGGCCTATAAGATCGAAAAATATCTGAAGGAACCATTGAACCGGATCTTCCCGATCCTGGTGACTCTGGCGCTGTTTATCAGCTACTCCGGCATCGCTGTGAAGCTGATGCTGTCCCGTCGGCTCCTCCACCAAAATCATTTCCTGTTTTCCATGGTCAAGATGTCCATCAATTACAGTGAATGGCTGTTGATCCTGGAGATGATCGTGGTGCTGGCGGCGGCGGTGGTGCTTTTCCTGTCCAACATGAAGGTGACGGAGGAGTATTCCAATTCTGCGGAGCTGAGGAAGATCAGGGCTTCCATGCGGCTCAAGCGCCGCTGGGCGGTCTGCCTGATCGTCTGCGTCATTTTGGCCACCATTAACGTGACCTTGATCGACGCCTACAATAACAAAGAACCGGAAGAAGCGCCGGTGGAAGAGACCCAGATCGTCGGGTCGGATGTGGTTGTGCCGCTGACGGCAGTAGAAGACGGCCACCTGCACCGGTTCGGCTATACCACCGACGACGGTGTTCTGGTAAAATTCATCGTGGTCCAGAAGCCCGGTTCCAGTGCCTACGGCGTGGGGCTGGATGCCTGCGAGATCTGCGGGGATGCCGGCTATTATGAAAGAGATACCGAGATTGTCTGCCGCCGCTGCGACGTTGTCATGAACAAGAACACCATCGGATTCAAGGGCGGCTGCAACCCGATCGTGATCGACTACCGGGTGGAGAACGGAAAGATCATCGTTCCGATCCAGACCCTGGTGGATCACCAGAAAGAATTCCAGTAAAGGGGGCGGGGAGATGTTTTTCAGAATGGTAAAAGGTGCTCTTTTCAGACAGAAGGGCAAGATGGTGATGATCGCTTTCACCATCCTCTTGGGTGCGTCTCTGGCCACCTCCATGCTCAATATCATGTTAGACGTTGGGGACAAGGTCAACCAGGAACTGAAGACCTACGGAGCCAATATCACCGTGGTCCCCAAGCAGAACAGTGTTATCGAGGACATTTATGAATTGGAAGGCGACGATGCCGATGACATCAAAAGCGCCTACCTGCAGGAAGATGAGCTCGGGAAGATCAAGACGATCTTCTGGGCTTTCAATATCGTGGACTTCGCGCCCTTCATCGACACCACCGTGGACCTGAACGGCAGCGATGTGAAACTGGTGGGATCCTGGTACAATCACCACCTGTCCCTGCCTACCGGCGAGGAGCTGGATGCGGGGCTGACCAGTCTTCGGTCCTGGTGGAGCATCACCGATGGAGAGTGGATGGACGAACAGGCCAGCGAGGATGGTGTCATGGTGGGCGCCATTCTGGCCAAGGAGCAAGGCCTCAAAGTGGGGGACAAGGTAACGGTCTCTACGAGACATGCTTCCAAAGAGCTGACAGTAGAGGGGATCTACGACAGCGGCGACGATGCGGATGAACAGCTGTACACCACCCTGGACATCGCCCAGGAGCTGAGCGATTCCGACGGCCTGATCTCCAGCATCGAGGTCAGTGCCCTGACCACGCCGGACAACGAACTGGCCCGGAAGGCGGCCAAGGACCCCAATTCTCTCTCGATCGAAGATTATGAGACCTGGTACTGCACGGCATATGCCAGCTCCATTTGTTATCAGATCCAAGAAGTCATCACCGGCGCCGTGGCGTCTCCGGTCCGTCAGGTGGCGGAATCCGAAGGGGCCATCATGGAAAAGACGAGGCTTCTTATGATCCTGATCACGATCCTGTCCCTGGTGGGTTCGGCCCTGGGGATCTCCAACCTGGTCACCGCCAGCGTGATGGAGCGGTCAAAGGAGCTGGGCCTTCTGAAGGCCATCGGCGCCAAGGATGGAGCGATCACGGCTCTGGTACTGACTGAGATCATGATCACCGCTTTGGTGGGGGGCGCCATCGGTTACTTCGTGGGCTATGGGTTCGCCCAGATCATCGGCCACACGGTATTTGATGCGGCCATCAACATGAAACCCATGGTCATCCCCATCGTGGCGATATTGATATTAGTCGTTACATTCTTCGGCAGCATCCCGGCCATCCGGACTCTGCTTCGGATGAAACCGGCGGAAGTGCTCCACGGCCGTTAGTTCAAAGGGAAAGGAGATCGACATGACCAAACGTAAAATGTTCTTTCGCATGATCACAGCTTCCCTGATCCGGCGGCGTTCGAGGATGTTCGTGGCCCTTTTGGCCATCGCCGTCGGCGCCACCATCCTCTGCGGCCTGGTGACGATCTACTACGACGTCCCAAAGCAGATGGGGGAACAGTTCCGAAGCTATGGTGCGAATATGATTTTTGTCGCTTCTGCAGAATCCGAGGTGCTCACCGAGGACAGTATGAAGGAAGCGCTTTCGTATATCAAAGACGACCAGCTGGTGGGGGTCTCCCCTTACCGGTATGAAACGGTGAGCGTCAATGAACAGCCCATCATCGTGGCGGGCACTGACATCGCCGGGGTCCAGAAGACCAGCCCCTACTGGTACATCGACGGGGAGTGGCCCGCCGCCTCCGGTGAGGTCCTGGTGGGCGAAGAGACCGCCGACCTGCTCAGCGTGAAAGTCGGAGACCGGCTGACCATGACCTATTCACAACAGGCCATGGAAAATCCGGATCAGCCGGCGGAGACCGATGCGGCCGCGGCAGAGGGCGCCATCACGAAGGACTATACCGTGGTGGGGACTCTGGATACCGGCGGGAATGAAGAGGAGTACATTTTCATGTCCCTGGAGGACATCGCCGCCCAGACCGGGGATTCCGGCCGGGTGGACGTGGCGGAGCTGTCCGTTTCCGCCTCCCAGGATGAATTGAATGCCTATGTGGAGAAGATCACGGACAAGGTTCCGGCGGTGACGCCGAGACTGGTCAAGAGAGTGACCCAGTCCGAGACCACCGTATTGTCCAAGCTCCAGGCCCTGGTGCTCCTGGTGACCATCGTGGTACTGCTGCTGATGATGATCTGCGTAGCCACCACTATGATGGCGGTGGTAACGGAACGCCGGAAAGAGATCGGCCTTCGGAAGGCCCTGGGGGCTTCCAACCGGAGCATCGTCCAGGAATTCATGGGTGAGTCCGTGATGCTGGGCGCTGTAGGCGGACTGATTGGGTCCTTCCTGGGATTCGCCTTTGCTCAGGCCGTCAGCGTGAACGTATTCAACAGCACCATCACCTTCCGGCCTTTATTGGTGCCCATCGCGATCATCGCCGCCATGGCGGTGACGGGGCTGGCCAGTCTGGTGCCTATCCGCAGCGCCACCGAAGTGGATCCTGCTCTTGTGCTGAAAGGAGAATAGTCAATGAGTTTATTAGAGTTAAAAAACGTTTCGAAAATATACGGTGACCTGAAGGCCCTGGACAATGTGAGCCTGTCTGTGGAAGAAGGGGAATGGGTCGCCATCATGGGCCCCTCCGGATCCGGCAAGAGCACCATGATGAACATCATCAGCTGTCTGGACAAGCCTTCTCTGGGAGAAGTGCTGCTGGACGGTGTGGATATTTCCAAGGAGAGTTCCAAAAAACTGACGGAGATCCGCCGGGACAAGATCGGCCTGATCTTCCAGCAGTTCCACTTAGTCAATTACCTGACCGCCGTGGAAAACGTCATGGTGGCTCAGTATTATCACAGCATGCCCGATGAGGAAGAAGCGTTGGAGGCCCTGGCAAGGGTGGGTCTGAAAGACCGGGCCAAGCACTTGCCCAGCCAGCTTTCCGGCGGTGAGCAGCAGCGTGTCTGCATCGCCCGGGCGCTGATCAATCACCCGGAGATCATCCTGGCGGATGAGCCCACCGGGAACCTGGACGAAGCCAATGAAAACATTGTGATCGACACCTTCCGGCAGCT
>CADBSL010000047.1 GCA_902797345.1 uncultured Eubacteriales bacterium | reverse complement strand
TCCATTTTCTCATCGGAGATCCCGCACATCAACATCAATTCCGTCTCCGGCGGCTCCTCCGGCGGTTTTCGCTCCGGTGCAGGGGCTTCCTTCAGCCCGGCCAGGGTCCCCACCTTTCGGTACAGGTCCTGTGCCGTAAGGTCCTTCCAGGCCAGACCGACTTTTTCCATCACCGCTCTCAGCCTCTCGCCCCGGGAAGTATCTTCTCCCAGGCCGTACAGCAGCAGCTGCTCCCTGGCCTGTTTCGGGTCAAAGGGCATTTCCGGCCGCTTCGTTTTTTTCTTTCCTTTGGTCTTTTTCTTTGTGCTCAATTCTCTTCACTATCCTTGTTTTCGTCTGACTCATAGGTGACCTTTATATTCGGGTTTTCTTCCATGAGCCCGCCGAACATGGTTTTCATCCGGCGCAGATACCGTTCCAGTTCATATTCCCGGCAGTCCCGATCCAGGAAATGGATCGAGGTCTCTTCCGTGATCTCCGACAGCACGTCGTACAGAGCGTCCAGATTCCGGCCGGTATAGTCCGGCAGGGGGAGCTTCTGTTCCAACAGGTCGTAGAGTTCAGACCGGGTATTCACATCTTTTAAATCGATTTCGTAATTCATTTTATGCTCCTCGCTTCCAGCTTCCAGCTCCTAGCTCAATACAACTGTTCAAACGTCTCATAATGGTCGTCCGTATAATAGATCTCCCAATCCTCTGAGTAAACGATCCGCTTGGCGCCCCGGGATTTCTTCCCCAGGGTGTCGATGTCGCATTCGTGATAGGAGACGTCCTCCGGCAGGATTCCTTCATAGTTCCCGAACCGGTCTCCGCCGATGCACATCCCCGGTGCATAGGGCTCCAGAGAGCCCCCTTCCCAACCCAGTTTCTGGGCTTCTTTCTTGGTGATGAAATTGTCGGGGAGCTTTTCGTAGGTATACAGGTACAGCGCCACATCCTCCTTGGACGTGTAGACCCCGTCTTCTTTGATGGCCGGGGCGTCCTTGGTCACATCCGAGCTGTCTTCTTCGCCGGTGTCATAGGCCTGCTCCGAAGTCTCCGACGACGGATCCGGCAGATCCGAGCTGTCTTCCGTCGATCCTCCGCACCCTGCCAACAGGGACAGGGAAAGCAGCAGGGTCAAAAGAAGCAAGGCGATTCTTTTTCCAGTTTTCTTCATGATTCCCTCTTTTCCAGTCTTTCGTTTCATTAAAGATATGAGACCTGCGGCGGAAACCCTCCGGGGCCTTCCGATCTGCAGATCCCATTTTTCTTTCTTCTTTACAGTTCACAGAAACGGTGCAGGATCGCTGCCACCTGTTCCCGGGTCGCCACGGTCTTTGGCGACAGGTAACCGCCGCTGCCGTTGATCAGGCCCTTGTCGATGGCCCAGGCCATAGCCGTCACCGCATAGTCGCTGACGCTTCCGGTATCATAGTAGCGGGAGGGATCCAGATATCCGTAGTTCTCTCCGCTCTGTCCCTGATACAGGGCGTATCGATATAAGATCACCGCCAGCTGTTCCCGGGTGATGCCGGCATCTGGTTCGAAAATACCTTCTGCCGTTCCGTTGACGATCTTTTCCGACGCTGCCCAGCGGACCGCGTTGTTGTAGTAGCTGTCTGCCGCCACATCCCAGAACCCGGTCTGAGAGGAGGCTGCCGGTTCTCCGGCGATCCGGTGGAGGATCGTGACGATTATTCCCCGGGTGGTCCGGGCGGTGGGTTCAAAGGTTCCCGGGCCCGTTCCCTTCATCAATCCGTTCTGGTAGGCGTAGACGATATCCGCCGCACTCCACCGGCCCTGCTCGATGTCCGTCATCGGCAGTCCCGGCACGGTGCCGCAGTGGATCCGGACGCTGGCATAGGGTTCACCGGAAGGCCACTTGCAGGCGCTCTTCCATTGTGCCAGAGCCCCGGAAAAATACACATCTTTCAGTTTCGGGCAATCAGCGAAAGCAGACCGGTCGATCAGGGCGATGCCTGAAGCTACCATGATCTGTTCCAGTGCGGCGCATTCGCTGAAGGCAAAGGAGTCGATCCGTTCCACGCCCTGGGGGAAGGTCACTTCCGTCAGGGTGCCGATATTCGTGAAGGAATCCGCCGGTACCGTCTTCATCCCTGCGGAGAGGATCAGGCTCTTCATCTTCTGCACGCCGTCAAAGGCGTTGGCGCTGATCTCTTTCACAGTGTCCGGCATC